>JAXHUC010000164.1:0-14098 GCA_034189805.1 Cyanobacteriota bacterium | reverse complement strand
GACTGGCAATGGGAGTTTGCAATACATCGATGGCGCGCGCGTAGAACGGATCGGATGACGTGCCGCGAGTGGCTGGATCGACGGTGAGTTGGAATTCTTGTTCGATCGTCAGTTGGACGGTAATATCTGGCGTGATGCCCGTTTTGTTGATATCCGTACCTTTGGGGGTGTAGTAATGAGCGATGGTGACGGCGAGTCCCGATCCGTCCGAGAGCGCGTTCACCGCTTGAACCAGGGCTTTCCCGAAGGTTTGGGTGCCGATAATCGTGGCTCGTCCGTTATCTTGCAGCGCTCCGGCTAAAATTTCGCTGGCACTCGCGGAGTTTTCGTCCACCAAAACCGCCAAAGGCAGATCGGTCAGTGCCATTCCCGTGGCTTCGATAATGTCGTTTTTACCCCGGCGATCGATCGTGCTGACGATCGTCCCGCGATCGATCCACATCCGAGCGATTTCGACGCTGATATTGAGCAGTCCGCCGGGATTGCCGCGCAAATCGAGCACGAAAGCCTCGACATTCTCGCCACTCAAGTCCTGAAGTGCCCGATACATTTGCTCGGCGGCGTGAGCGTTAAACTCATCGAGCTGGATGTAACCGATGCGAGCGTCTTCTTCTTCGCGAATGTTGTAACTCACCGTCGGCAGTTCGATGCGGCTGCGCACCAGCGTCAGATCGAACGGGGCTTCTCCCGCACGCTGAATTTTGAGGACGACTGAAGTTCCCACCTCACCGCGAATCATACTTGCGGCTCGTTCGACATCCATCCCGCCCGTGCTTTGACCGTCAATTTCGAGGATGCGATCGCCGCTTTGCACCCCCCCGCGAAACGCGGGAGAATTCGCTAGGGTTTCGCCGACGATTAGCTCTTGAGTTGCCTGGTCTAAATTCAGTTGCAAACCGATCCCCGAAAGCTCTCCAGCGGTTTGATCGGAAAGCGCTTCGTATTGCTCGGGATCGAGAAAGCGGGTATAGGGATCGTTGAGTTCGGCTAAGGCGCGGCGCAGGGCAGCATAGGCTTGCTGGCGAGAGGTATAGTCTCGACTCAGCAATTCTCGGCGCACTTCGTACCAATCCACTTGATTGAACGAGTCATCGACATAATCTCGATGGACGATTTGCCAAACCTCATCGAGAACGGTTTTCGGACTGTTCTGTAATGCCGCGCTGACAGAGCGAGAGCTAACCGGAAGGAGTAAGCTGAGGGTGGTGGTAGCGATCGCCCCACCGATGAGAGCGACGTTTTGCAAACGGGAACGGATAGGAGAGCATTTCATTCAGCAGTAGCGCTTGTCGGCGCGAGAAGTTGAAATTCGACAGCGAGTTTTTCGCGTAAGCATTGGATGTTTGGAGTCAGCTCCGGACTAGAAACTAGAAATTAGCCAGTCGCATCCGCAAGAATAGATTGGGGAACGCCTGTAGAGCCGACGGTCGATCGTCCGTACCGAATGCAGATCGATCGGTACAACAATTTCTCCCCGATGGGGGAGATGAGACGATCGCTCGAACGTCCGTTCGATACAACTTAAGCGATACGACTTGTTGCCTCATCAAAACGCAACAAATACTAAACTCAAGGTCTGGGTGCGTGAGGAGTGAATGCGAGAGTGTTTTACTACTGTACCAATTTGACGAGAATTCGCCCAGTCCTACGGGCGCTCGATCGACTAAAATAACAATCTAAAGAAACGTAACGCCGAAAAAATGTCGAGCACTTCGCGCACGCAATTGACGGGTTCGGTTTCCGCAGGGGGACGAACTTGGTTGGTTCCGACGGTGACTGCCGTTTTGGCAGCCCTGGGGGCGATCGTCATGCAGTGGGAACAATTACCCAAAGCGATCGAAAAAGAGACCAATTTTCAGCAATTTGCCCAGCAAGAAGAAGTACATTTAAAGCTGCTCGCTCAGCTGCCCTCTTTAGGATTTGACAATCTGATTGCCAACTGGGCATTTTTGCGCTTTTTGGGATATTTCGGCGATGAAGAAGCGGGAACGCGAACGGCACACGCCCTCAACGACGATTATTTCGAGACGATCGTCAAACGCGATCCTCGCTTTGTTGATATTTACCCATTTCTGTCGGCTGCAATCTCCATCGAACAGGGCAACCCAGAACTAGCGGGAGAATTGATGGAACGGGGGATTGCCTCGTTAACTCCCGAAATCGACCCCAGGGGATTTCTGGTTCTGCGCTACCGTTCCCTCGACCAACTCTTGCTTCAAGGGGACATTCCCGGTACGATCGCCACTTACGAACGGATCGCCGCGTGGTTGGATGCGATCGAGCGACCCGATTCAGCTAATAGCTTTCGCGATGGGGCGGAGTATCTGCGCAACAACCCCGATAGCCTCCTACCTCGGTTCTGGGGGTGGCGGTTCGTTTGGTTGCAAGCGGTGGACGAGAAAGTGAGGCAGCGTGCCGAAGAAGAGTTACTCGCACTCGGGGCTGTCAAACAGGAAGATGCCAACGGGAACGCGAACTTCGTACTGACTCAGGAGACAGAATTGTTGCAGCAGCGATCGCCCGATGGGTTTATTCCCTAACGTGAGGGGGATGGGAGAGACGCGGGGACGCGGAGAGGGGGAGATGAGGGAGAATTTTGCATTCACTCTGCCCCAGCTTCCCCAGCCTCCACCGCGATTGCCAGCTCACCTTCACCGATGTCCTAATTAACTTGGCGGTGGCTAGAAATCTGGGGCTTGACAAATGAGCGTTGACTCTAACTTTTCCCTAAGACGCATCTTCCATCTGACCCGATCGCTGCTTGCGATCCAACCGCGCCCCCTTGCGACACACCAAATCCTGGGCGCAGTAGTTACAGGCTTTGCCATCGACATCCGGTTCTACCCGGTAGTTGCCCTGACTTAACTGGTCTTTGACCCGATCGATAAATTTGGCCAACTCCCCGTCATCGGCTTTGACCTCAAACGTTTTTTGCTTGGTAATCGAATAGTAGTAGGCTTTGGCAACGGGGCGATCGGGAAACAAAACTTTGGCGGCCACTTGGGCGTAGAGGGGCAACTGAACCTCCAGCTTTGCCTTGCCATCGCGATCCTTAGCAGCCGTGGGTTTGCTCGAAATATTCTTATATTCCACCAACTGCAACCCCTCGGGGGTCTCGTCGATCCGATCGACCGTTCCCTCCACCTTCAACCCATGCCACGTCCCCACAAAAGTTCGTTCCGTCGCCAGGACTTCGGCATCCTCACTCAAAAAACTCTCGTGGGCGATCGTCCGGCGCAGGCGATCGAGATGTTCCCGACGGCGCACCTCCCAAGCCGAAACGTCCCCCACCCGTTCCGTTTCTTCTGCCTCCTCAAAAGCCGCCTCCAAACATTCGAGCATTCCGTCTTGCAAATCCAAATCCGGCTTCTCCCGCGCCATGTGCAGTGCCAGTTCCAGGGTTTTGTGATACAAGCGCCCCCGCATCCGACCCTCGAGTTCCGTTTGCGCTTCGTCCAACTCATCCAAATGCAGCAGGTGTCCGGCAAACCATTTAAACCCGCATTGCCCTAACTGTGTCAGTTGCGACGCGCTAAACACCCGTTTGGTCGGATCGATGCCGACCGAAATCGCCCCGTCGTATTCGTCTTGGGGGTCGGCGCTTTCTCGATGTCGCTCGATTTGCCACGCGGCGACGATGTGGGAAAAGAGGGGATCGACCTTGCCATTTTTGCCATTTTTCGGTGCGTTCCCATTAGCAACATACCGCGCCAGTTCCACTTTCCGGACTTCTTCCAAACTCGCCGATGCCAGTTCTAGAACCTGGGAATTCAGACCCAACCCAGATAAATAGGGACTCGGCAGCATTTCGGCTTTCCCCATGCGTTGGGGATAGGAAAAAATGAGGGTTTGCGCGGCCACCGATTGCAGAAACCGGAACCCGAGGGCTTCCCGACGCGCGATTTGGGCGATCGACTCGATCGGGAATTCCTGACGCTGCAATTGCTTGCGGGTGAAGAAATCTAACACCGGATCGTCTTGGAGGGGGGCGGGAAAAATACCTTCTGCCATCCCCAAGACAAAAACGTGAGGATAGCGAGTGCCAGCGACGGATTGAGGCACGTGCAGTTCCACCCCCCCGCGTCCCGGTTGGGCGGGAACCGACAGCAAGCGCAGACTATCGGTGACATCTCGGGTAAAGTCGGCAAATGCCACCCGTTCGGTTTCCGGTTGTCCCAAGGCTTCGAGTCCTTCGAGAAACTTGTAGTACGCCACGATTTCTCGCGCCCAACCGCCGCACTGCTGCCGGATGTGAAAGCCCTCGAATACCTCGCGCAATCGTTGTCCCCAGTTCGATCGGGTATCCTTTTTCTTCCACTTCAAAACTGACAGATCGAGACCCGCTTGTTTGCCTAACGTCCGCCACGATCGCAACCCTTGAGGATGGCGCGATCGAACGTCAGGCCACACCGCTTTCAATTTCCCTCCCACCAGCGGGTGACTCAGCAGCTTTGCCGTTGCCTCGAAGGGGAAGTTGCTACCGATTACTTCCAGCAACAGCCGAATCCACGCCCCCAGCCGAGTTGCGGCGAGGGGAACGGGATACAGCGCCCGCATCGGTAACTCGTACTCCCACGCCACATCTAAGACAGTCGGGCCGTATAAAGTATCGTCTCGCGCCACCAGAACGATATCCCGCGCCGCCACGCCGTCGGTGAGGAGTTGTTTGACTTGGGTGAGAACGCCGCGAACTTCGGCTTCGAGGTTGGGGTAGGTGTGGCTTTGGAGATGGGGGGATGGGGGATGGAGGGACGCGGGGACGCGGGGACGCGGGGACGCGGAGATGGGGATATTGGATGGTAGAGGGTGGGATGGGGGATTGTCGATAATTTCCCACTCTCGTTTTTGCAGCCAATCGATCGCCTGGCGATTATCGGTAAAAATATCCTCGTCTTGGCAAGGTAAAACGATGGCGCTACCTTCAGCGGCGATCGCATCGATAAATGCCAATCGATCGCGGCGAGGTTGAAAATATCCGTAAATAAATAACGGTTGCCGATCGCCTTTTTGCCCTTTCATGAAGCGGCTGGCGTGCCAGAATAATTCGCTGGGTTCGATCGCGCGATACTCAGCGAGTTGCTGTTGGTAAGTGCGGGTGAGGTGAGCGAGTTGCCGCACTTTTGGCTGGGATACCGAGGCGAGGGTTTCTAAATCGATTCCGGCGCGCAGAATGGATTTCACCGCCCCAGAAAATGACCGTGCCGTTCCTTCGATATCGGTCGGAGAAAGTGCAATTTTAACCGCCGTTTGTAGGGTGCGGCGAGCGAGTAAAACCGGGGCGATCGTTTGACCTTGGCGCTGGCAAATCTGTTGGGCGAGGGTTTCTAAATTGAGGTGGGGAACCTGGAGCGATCGGGCAATTTGTCGCGTCGGTGTAATAACTGTAAGCCGATCGCCATCGATCGGAATTTCTGGAGGGGAATGGAGGTAAACCGTTCGTGTCATAAACGCTCCAAGGCGATCGAGAAACTCATAAAAAATTCGATCGCGAATCAAAGATGATTTTGACATCATTTCACAAGTTTGAAAAGAGAACTTGTGAAAATCATCAGTTGTCGATCGCAATTCAGAACGAAAATTGCACAGATCGATCTTCAAAGAGTTTATTGACTGACACAAAACTGAAAGACTTCAACAAAACCGATCGAAGTATCACTTTTTATAGGGTATTTTGAAGAAAATAACGAACTAAAAACGCTATATTCAGCGTCGATTCATCCGATTAAGCCTCCGGATCGATTCCCAATTGACGCAGTTGTTCGGCTAAAAGTTCTGCCCGTCTTTTAGCATCTTCAGCTTCCTGCTTTGCATCTTCAGCTTCCTGCTTTGCATCTTCAGCTTCTTGCTTTGCATCTTCAGCTTCCTGCTTTGCATCTTCAGCTTCCTGCTTTGCTTCCTCGGCTTCCTCCTGCGGCAATGCAATCAGTTCGCCGTTGAGTTTCATCCACCGCAGCCACTGCCGCGTTAACCCTTCATAGGTTCCCCGCCATAATCCCAAACTCAATCCCAACTCCGGTACGAATCCTCGTCCGTTCTGCAACTTTAATGCTTGGTAGCGTCCCTCGACGAGGTGGAATCCTCGCAAGGAGTCGGTGTAGCGATCGAAAATAAAATAGTAGGGAATTTGCAAAATCTCTTCGTACACTTGCCATTTCGTTGGTGGCTTTCCCGGCTGGGATTCGGTTTGACCAAAGTCTTCATCTTCGGTGCCCGGCGACAGCAACTCAACGATGACATAGGGACTCACTCCTTCTTGCCACACCACGTAACTCAACCGCGAATCCCACTCTTCATACAACCGCGACACTCCCACCACCGCAAACCAATCGGGACGCTTGTACCACCGAGGATGCTCCACGTCGTAATAGAGGTTCATATCCATCGCGACGAAGCGGCGCGTGGGATTCCAGTTCGGTGGTTGGAAGGTAAATTGCAGTAACTGGGGTTGTAAGCCGTGAAACTCGTCGGGCAAACCGGGTTCCTCTGGGTTTTCGCTGGGTAAATCGTACATGGTGGGCAAATCTTGCCGCAATGGAATCGGGGTGGGGAGGTGCATTGTCATAGTTTTTGGGGACTGTTTGGGAAGCGAAAAAGGCTGGTTATTATTCTATCGAAAGGATTGCGACGATATCGATAGTCGATGGTTGGCTTTTCAGCCTGCTAACTCATCTAGAGAAAGCTTTAACAAATCGCATAATGCTTTTGTTTGCTCGAGATATAGCCTGGGAATATATCGACCGGCTTCCCAATTTTTGACGGTTGTTACTGTCACGTTCAAAGCATCAGAAACTTGCTGTTGAGTTAAATTTAGCGATTTGCGTCGCTGTTTTAGCTTTTCCCCTACGTTGCTCATTCACTATCCGAATTCTGTTAAGATAAGCGTTACCCACTCGATCGTCGGTAATTATAAAGATGACATTACCCACAATTACTGAGGATACCATTTCCCTTTGTGCCGGAGACGAACTGATTTTGCGTTTCCGAACTTGGCAGGATTACGAAGCGTTACTCAGTCGTCGAGAAGATAAAGCCGGGTTGAGAATTCGCTACAATGCTCGAACGCAAGAAATTAGAATTATGTCCCCTTTACCCAGGCATGGGAAAGAAGCCGACCTACTTGCCGATTTTGTCAAAATATTGCTTCGGCATCAAGAAAAAGATTGGGATGCATTTACCCCGATTACGTTAAAGCGAATCGAGCAGCAAGGAATCGAACCTGACTACTGCTTTTATATTGAAAATCGCGATCGCATTTTAGGAAAAGAACGCATCGATCTTGAAATCGATCCACCCCCCGATTTAGCGATCGAAGTCGATCTCACCTGTCTCAGTAATCCCGAAGACTATCGCGCGATTTCGCCATCGGAACTCTGGATTTATCGCCAGGGTAATTTATCGATCTATCAATTTGAAGAACGAGAATATCGAGAGTCTCAAACCAGTCGCTGGTTTCCCAACTTCGAGCTGAAGACATTAATTCCGAGATATTGCGATCGAGGTTGGGAAATGGGTTCGAGTGTCGCAATTCGAGAGTTCGAGCGAGCGATCGCATCTTCTAGTTCTTGACTTTAATTGAAATTTTATTGAATTCGATCGGTCATTAGCGATCGACATGGTTCCCAATGCTGAAGAGGCAGAACGGGCGATCGCAGATTGCATCCCGGCAGAATTCTGGCTTTCTTATTATACTTTGGAGAGATTGTCAAGTACTGGGAGAACCTGCGTGTTTGGTCTGGATAAACTGGTGGATATGCTCTTCGACTCTGCAATGGAGAGTATCAGCCGCAGCGAACGAGTGATTAAGCTGCTCAAACAACTCAACCTCGATCCGGACTATCCCCCAGCAGACTTTACCGGAGTTTACCAGTACGCGCTGGTGGAATACGGCGTGGGTAAGCCGCGTCCGGCGCTGGAGATTTTTCGGCAAACTGAAATTCAGCAGCTTTTTCGAGAGGCACTGGAGAAAAACAACCCGGCAATGCTGCTCAAGAAGGGGGAAGCGTTTCTCACCGGGCATTCGTTGCAAGCAGAACTTGAGGCAAACAATGTTGACGTGCGTCGAGAATTTTATGAGTTTGCCGCTGTTTTTATCGAAGTCGCCAAACGCACGCGCACCCCGGCCGAAATCCTCGCTAACCAGAAGCTGGACTCCCTGCATCGGCAGATTGGCAGCTTGCAAGAACGCTTGAACCGCCTACCCACGTTGGAGGGAATGCGGACGGAAATGGCGCGACTGGCCGATCGAACCTACGCCTTACCGGGTGCGGAATCTGCCAGTACCCAGCAGTGCAGGGCTTTTGCCCTCGCCCAGCAAATGCGCGGTTGGTTCGAGACCCTGGGCTATCGCTTTGAATCCCATGAAGTTTGGGAAGCGGACTATTTTGAATGGGCGATCAACGTTGCGGTGTGGCGCAGTCGCTATATGCGGATTTTGGTGCGCGGGGTGGATGGAGAAGCGAGTCTGGCGGATTTTAACGCCCTGCGAGAGTCGGTTAGCGCCCAGAACGCGGATGAAGGCTGGCTCGTGAGCGATCGCCGCATTGCCCGTGCCGCCCGCGATGAAGTGGCAAAACCGGAAAACAGGCATCTGTGCTGCGATACGTTTGACGAACTGCTCGATCGAGATGCGGATTTCAGTGGCTACCTCTCCTGGTTGGAAGGGGAAATTCAGAAGCGGGGAATTGACCGAAAATACGTACCCCTTGCCTGCACCAAAGAAGAGTTCGACCCGGCAACCCGCCAGCGCCTTGGTGCGAGTCGCTACGACGAGCGGGATGGCTGGATCGACGGCTACCTGGATATGTGGCTCGACGACCCGGCAAAAGAGCATATTTCCATCCTGGGGGAATTTGGCACCGGGAAAACCTGGTTCGCCCTGCACTATGCCTGGACTGCCCTCGGGCGCTACCGCGATGCCCAGCGACGGGGTATCGAACGTCCCCGGTTGCCCCTGGTGATTCCCTTGCGAGACTACGCCAAAGCTGTCAGCGTCGAGTCGCTGTTTTCCGAGTTCTTCTTCCGCAAACACGAAATTCCCATTCCCGGCTACTCGGCGTTCGAGCAACTCAACCGTATGGGGAAGCTGTTGCTGATTTTCGATGGCTTCGATGAAATGGCCGCTAGAGTCGATCGCCAGCAGATGATTAATAACTTCTGGGAACTGGCGAAAGTGGTGGTTCCTGGGGCGAAAGTCATCCTCACTTGCCGCACGGAACATTTCCCAGAAGCCAAGGAAGGTCGCGCCTTACTAAATGCAGAACTGCAAGCCTCCACCAAAAATTTGACGGGCGAAATCCCCCAGTTTGAGGTTCTGGAACTCGAAAAGTTCGACGACGAGCAAATTCGCCAAGTTTTGTCATATCAAGCACAGCCTGCTACGGTCGATCGGATTACGGGCAATCCTCAACTGCTAGATTTAGCCCGTCGCCCGATTCTGACGGAGTTGATTTTGGAGGCGCTGCCGGATATTGAAGCGGGGAAGCCGGTGGATATGTCGCGGGTGTATCTCTATGCCGTGCGCCACAAGATGGAACGGGATATCAAGGCAGAACGCACGTTTACCTCGATGGCCGACAAGCTCTATTTTATGTGCGAGCTGTCCTGGGAAATGCTTTCGACCGATCGCATGAGCCTCAATTATCGAGAGTTTCCCGATCGCATTCGCAAGCTGTTTGGTGCGGCAGTCGAGCAGGAGAAAGACCTCGACCACTGGCACTACGACATGATGGGGCAAACGATGCTGATTCGCAACGCCCAAGGAGACTACACCCCCGCCCATCGATCGCTTTTAGAGTTCTTCGTCGCCTACAAGTTTGCTGCCGAACTCGGGGCTTTAGCACCGGATTTTCTCCAATTGGCACAGGCAAAAACTGGAGTCGATACCCGTCGCCAACCCCAGGATTACACTTGGTCTGCCTACTTCCAAGAAACCATCGATGAGATGGGAAGAAATATGGCGATCGCACCCTTGAAAACCTTTGCTAGGGAATCGATCGAACGGTTGCGCCTGACAGTCGGACAAACCCCTTTATCCAAAGCGGTTCTCGACTTATTAATCCCTACCCTGATTCCGTTTTCCCCAGAGGCGAAACATCCTCTAGTCGAAGTTATTGAAGCCACGCGCAACCAAACTCCAGAAGCTGTCGGTTATGTCGGTGGAAATGCCGCAACGTTGGCGATCGAGTTGCATCCCAACACGCTTTCTCATCAAGATTTCTCGAATGCGATCGTTCGCGGTGCAAATTTAGTTGAGGCGAATTTACAGAACGCGAATTTTGCCAATGCACATCTTGCCGAATCGGTCTTTCCCCAGATATTTGGTGCTATTTTTGCCATTGCCTACAGCCCCAACGGTCAATTTTTTGCCACGGCAGGTTCGACCTGTGAAGTAAATCTCTGGAATACAGAAGATAATCAATTTGTCAGTCGCTTCAAAGGTCATACCGATTGGATTTGTTCTCTTGTCTTTTCTACTGATAGTAAGACACTCATCAGTACTTCTTTTGATGAAACAATCCGAATTTGGGATTTAGCAGCAGAAAACTGCACGAGAGTTTTACGAGGTCATGCCAGTCGAGTCAATTCTGCAACCATCAGTTCTAATTCCCAATATATCGCTAGTGCAAGTGACGATCGATCTATTAAAATTTGGGACTTTTTCACCGGGGAATGTTTGCAGACTATAACAGGACATACTGCCGAAGTCGAAGCCGTTCTCATCCACGATGAAGCTCAACTTTTAATTAGCGGCGCTTCCGATAAGACTATTAAAATTTGGGACTTACCGACAGGAAAATCTATCAAGACCCTACACGGACATACCAGTAGAGTTCGTTCTCTCGCACTTAGCCCTGATGGAAAAATGCTAGCAAGTGGTAGCCAAGATAGCACTGCGAGGCTGTGGAATCTTGAAACGAGAGAATGCCTGCATGTTCTGGAAGGTCATTCAGAAAAAATGGTGTATTCAGTTGCCTTTCATCCCGATAGTCGGACTTTAGCAAGTGGTTGTTCTGACCACAAAATTAAACTATGGGATAGCAGCACTGGTGTTTGTCTCAAAACACTAAGAGGACATAAAAAGTGCGTTAATGCAATTGCATTGAGTTCAGATGGAAAACTCCTCGCAAGTTCAAGTGCAGATCGTACTGTGCGAGTCTGGAATATCGAAACTGGAGAATGTCTTAAAATTTTAGAAGGGCATACAAATTGGCTGTGGGCGCTCGCAATTAGTCCCGATAATTGCCTGATTGCGAGTGGTGGTGACGACCGAGTGGTTCGATTGTGGAATCTTCAAACGGGAAAATGTATTGCCCTCCTTAAAAATCACCGAGGTGGAATCAGGTCAGTCGCATTCACTCCAGATAGTAAAATATTAGCGAGTGCGGGAATAGGCCCAACCATTAAACTATGGGATGTTTTGAGCCACGTCTGTGTCAAATCCTGGCTAGCTCACGATAGTAATGTACGTTCCCTAACTATTTCTCCAAATGGCGAGAAGTTAGTAAGTGCGAGTGACGATCGCACCCTAAAAATTTGGCAGATCGAAACTGGAGAATGCCTCAAAGTTTTAAAAGGACATAGCGATCGCGTTCGTTCCGTTGTTTTTACTTCAGATGGTTCAAAATTAATCAGCGGCAGTTCCGATGGAACCATTCGGATTTGGGATGTGGAAACCGGCAAATCTCTGCAAGAAATTGTACCTCTTAGACCCTATGAAGGGATGGATATTACCGGGGTTAAAGGCTTAACTGGATCGGAGAAAGGGACGCTGAAGGCACTGGGGGCAGTGGAGCATTGAACGCGAAAGTTTCAATACTCACAACGATATCGCCTCGGGCAAAATTCGATCGCGAAACGGTGTCCGCAGTCCCCGAACGGTTGCCACATCAACCTTTCGATTTAAAAGGTCTTCCAAGTCCTGAATTAAAGCAATGCGATCGAGCAAACTGCGATCGGCTTCTAACTCGACGAGAAAATCGATATCGCTATCCGCCCTCTCCTCACCTCGCGCCACCGAACCAAATATCCGCACGTTGTAAGCGCCATGGATTGCAGCTAAGTTAAGAATTTCATCGCGTTTTTCTTGGAGTAACTCGCGAATTTTCATGGGCTTGAAGTTCGGCAGTCTATCTCGCATTTCAGTATAGCGCGAGGGTCATTTAATTCCCGATCGCATCTTTCGCCGAATCCCGATCGCAATTCCCCCCAAACACAACATTCCCATCACCCCCGCTAACGGATTGCGATCGAGTCCCGTCACCCAACTCGGCACAACCTCGGCATATTCCACCAACCCGCCAACGTGGGTAATATAATATCCCCACACCAATCCCGCGTGCAAACCAATCGATAGTCCCAACCGTCCGCCACAGGCTTGTTTCGCCCAAACCAACGTCAACCCCAGCAATACCAAACCGGGAAAGGCAGGTAGGCTGGGGAGAATCGCTTCGATGGGTTTGATGAAATGTAAGATGGCAAATACCACCGCATTTGCCGTAGTGGCGATCGCTTTTCGGTAATCTCGTTGCAATTCGTCCAGCAGCCAGCCGCGAAACAGCAACTCTTCGGCAAACCCCACCCCCAATGCAATCGGCAACCCTTCGATCGCAATTCTGGGGAAACCTGTCGGGGGAGACTGCCACTGCAACCATCCCAATTGCCCTTCGAGTACCAGTAATAGGCACAAACTCGTCAAACCCAAGCCCAAACCGAACAGTAACTCTTTACCGTTGCGTTGCGATCGCCTCAAACCGTAACGGTGGAGGATGCGCGGGTTGCCATACACCTTCCGTCCCCACCACCGCACCAACCCAATAAACTCACCATACAAAATTACCATTGTCAGAATACTCACCCAATTGGGGTCATCCACAAAGGTGTAAATCGGGATGGCAAAGGGCAACCACAGCAGCAGTAAACTGACAAGAAAAAGGGTGAGTCGAACGGCGAGCGATCGCTTTGCCAGGGAGCGAATAAATGATTTTCCCAAGATACTTTATCGTTTTGGGCGATCGATTATATGACCCTCATCGGCGAGCGGGTTAGTTCTCGTTCGCGATCGATGACATCGGAGAAATGGGAAAACATTTAGAAGACCAAAATCCATCCTCAAAATGAGCGTTGAGGAGTCGTATTCAGCCCATTTTCCCAAACTTCGACAAAAAGTCTAATCTTCCGGCTCGATCGTACTGCTTAAACCGTTATTTTTCAAGGTCTCGCAATAAAATTCCGCGTGTTCTTGAGCGCAGGTAATCACCAGTGCCATCCCGTTGGTATGGGCTTCCATCATAATGTTAACCGCTTGAGGTTGCGTGAGTTGGGGCACGGTTTGCAGCAAAATGCCAACCACGAACTCCATACTATTAACATCGTCGTTATGCAATAAAACTCGATAGCGCGGTGCGGGTTTGCGAACCGTCGATCGCTTTTCTAGAACTTCAACAGACATGACTAGCTCCTCGTTCCAGGGTTAAGTTGTGTTTATATTTTTGAACTCTTCTTGTTTGTAACAAAACGATACATTTTTTGCAACATACTTTTCCACAGAGAGTAACTAAAATTACATAAAATATAAGTATAGAATGTTATCTTATCTGGGTGCGTATATCTCGATCGGCGATCGAGAAGTGAGAGGCATCGCATTCGGAAGACCTAGAGATCGTCTGGGATTCGATATGGCTTAAAGAAGGGGATTTTATGATACCGATTTATCCGATCGCCCTTGTGGTGGCGGCAATTTCTGTTTGGTGGTTTCAGCGAACTTCTGAGGATATCTATAGCGTTTTGGCTGCTGGCAGTGCGATCGTTAGTTTTATTATTGGGTTTGCATGGTCGCCTTGGCAAGTGCAGGTGGCGATCGTCTTGGGGGTTTTGTCTCTCGAGCAGTTCTACAAAGTCGCTCGACGGGAAAAAATCCGAATGCGGTAATATTGGCATTCAGCCGTCAGCTATCGGTGACAAGTTAAGTTAAGGCGGTATTCACTTTGTCAACAACGTAACTAATCAACCGAAAACCCGGAGTTGGGGGGTCTCCCCCCAAACCCCCCGCCGGGGGCCCCTCTACTCCCCCGAACCCCCCGCGCATAAGAGTGAAATCGTG
>JAXHUC010000163.1:0-14101 GCA_034189805.1 Cyanobacteriota bacterium | reverse complement strand
CGTTTCCCCCGTTTCTCTCCCTCTCCGCGTCCCCGCGTCACCGCGTCACCGCGTCATCTCCTTCCCCCGTTTCTCCCTCACCTCCCTCACCTCCTCCCTCTCCGCGTCTCCGCGTCCCCGCGTCACCGCGTCATCTTCTCCCCATTCCCTATCTTTCCGGCTGCAAATATCCTTCGATCGCCATATCCGATCCTACGGAAAACCAGCGGACTTTCTCCAAGTTGAGGGCTTCGGGCATGGTTTCCAATCCCAAATCTCCCACCGGAGAGGGAGCGAGTTTGCCACCGACGATTTTCGGGGCGATAAAGGCGATCGCTTTTTGTACCGATCCATCGGCGATCGCCCGAGCGGCCAGAGTTCCTCCACACTCCCACAGCACCGAGAGCAAACCGCGATCGTCTAAAATTTCCATCACGTTGGCTGGCGTTAAAGCGGCAAGCTCGATCGTCTCCACCCCCAAATCCCGTAACTGTTGCTGAAAATCCGGCTTCACCCCGACTTCCGTACAGACCAGCGTCGGCGCTTCTTCCGTCTGCCACAGGCGAGCGTTTTCGGGCAGGTCTAACGTCCGACTCATCACCACCCGCAACGGATTGGGAGCGTCGGTGCGGTGGCTGGTTAAGCGGGGATTGTCCGATCGCACCGTATTGCCGCCGACAATGACTGCATCGCAGGCCGATCGCAACTGGTGTACCGTCTTGCGCGCCTCTTCCCCAGTTACCCAGGTGCTATGTCCGGTGGTGGTCGCGATTTTGCCATCGAGGGTCATCGCGTATTTGAGAATGCCGAAGGGGCGATGGTGGAGGATGCGATGGATAAAGGCTTCGTTGAGTTGGCGGCAGGCCTCTTCTTCCACTCCTACCACCACGTCAATTCCCGCCTCTCGCAACCGGGCAATGCCCCCACCAGCGACTTTCGGATTGGGATCGACTATTCCCACAACGGCCCGCGCGACTCCCGCTTTCACCAACGCTTCGGAACAGGGTGGCGTGCGTCCGTAGTGGTTGCAAGGTTCTAAGCTGACGTAAATCGTTGCATCTCTGGCCTGTTCTCCGGCTTGACGCAGGGCAAACACTTCGGCGTGGGGTTGTCCGGCACCGGGATGAAATCCTTCGCCCACGATCCGCCCGTCTTTAACCACCACCGATCCGACGAGGGGATTGGGTGCTGTTTTGCCCAAAGCCCGTCGTGCTAGGGTCAAACAGCGTTGCATCATCGTGCGATCGAAAGCGCTGATGCGATCGGGCGGCGAAACATCCTCTACAGGCAGATTTTCCATAGATTGAGGGTTAAGCGCATCTGACGATTCGCTCCCAGTCGGGTTGTCCGGGAAACACCCCAATGGTATCAGGTTCCGGTTTCAGAGCGATCGTGAGGGTCGTTCGTTGCCTCGAACATCAACTCGATCGCCGGTTGCAAGTTTTTCGATCTGTTTCGAGTCATTGTGGGTTCTCGAGAAATTCAAATGTTTGGCAGAAGCGATCGACAAGTCATCGACATCTTCTAGACTAAGCATGGAGCCAGTAGGGGGCTGATGGTTGGCACTTTTCGCCTCCCTGCTTCGCTCCTCCTTATCCCAAACTGATGTTAAGGAGAGTCAAAATGAGTCCTCGCCCGGACTTAGCCCAAACGAGTTGCAAACCCCAAACCATCGTCGTCAAAATCGGAACCTCCAGCCTCACCCAACCACAGACGGGACGGTTGGCACTCTCGACGATCGCGGCGCTCGTTGAAACGCTCACCCGACTGCGGACGAGCGGACATCGCATCATTTTAGTCTCATCCGGTGCCGTTGGTGTGGGCTGCGTGCGCCTCGGACTGCTCGAACGTCCCCGAAATATTGCCGTCAAGCAAGCTGTGGCAGCGGTGGGACAGGGACGGTTGATGCGGGTATACGACGACCTGTTCACAGCTCTCCTACAACCGATCGCTCAAGTCCTGCTCACTCGCCAGGATTTGGTGGAACGCAGCCGCTACGTGAATGCTTACAATACCTTTCGCGAACTCCTGAAATTGGGGGTGATTCCGATCGTCAACGAAAACGATACCGTGGCGGTAGAGGAACTGAAATTTGGCGATAACGATACTCTTTCGGCTTTAGTGGCGAGTTTGGTGGAAGCGGACTGGTTGTTTCTACTGACGGATGTCGATCGCCTCTACTCTGCCGACCCGAACTCCAACCCCGACGCGCAACCGATCGCTCGCGTCACCCATCCTGACGAACTCGGTCAACTGCAAGTGCAAGCGGGAACCTCGAACAGCGGTTGGGGAACTGGAGGCATGGCGACCAAAATCACGGCAGCCCGGATTGCGAACGAAAGCGGCGTGCGGACGGCGATCGCGGCCGGCCGGCATCCGGAGAATATCGAGAAAATCTTGCAAGGGGAACCTCTGGGAACTCTATTCGATCCCCAACCGAGTACGGGAAATGCTCGCAAACGCTGGATCGCCCACGGACTTATCGCCTGCGGGACGATCTATATCGATGCCGGGGCGGAAAAAGCGATCGCCCAGGGAGGGAAATCCTTGCTGGCGGCTGGAATCGTTAAAGTTGAAGGGGAGTTTCAAAATTCCGATGCGGTGAGCGTTTGTAACGATCGCGGTCATCCGATCGCCCGAGGGATCTCGAATTACAGCAGCATCGAACTCGCTCGAATTCAAGGCTGTCGATCGGCAAAAATTGCTGAAGTTTTGGGCTATTTCGTCGCCGAAACTGTCATTCATCGGGATAATTTAGTGTTGGTCTGAGCGTCAGGTCTCAATATGCAGATCTCAATATGCAAATCTCAATATGAATGTGTCATCTGCAAAGTAACCATTCCGGGGGGGTAGGGTGGATGACTCATGCTCCCAATATCCCTTCACGCGATACGATCGGTATTTACCCGATTGAAGACATGAGGGAAAGCGATCGTGCTAAAAATGGGGTTTCGCTTCGTTATCGTATTTTGTCTGACCTTCGGTATTTTAGTGCGCTTTGTCAATCTCGGCGGCAAAGTTTACTGGCACGACGAAACCTATACGTCCTTGAGAGTGTCGGGATATACCACAGCAGAATACGTTGAAGATATTTTTGACGGTCAAGTCCGGGACGTGAGGGAGATTTCTCAATACCAACGTCTCCGTCCCGATAGTACTTTCAAAGATACAATTGCCGCTTTAGCCATCGACAATCCCCAGCATCCACCCTTATATTACGTTCTCGCTCGCTTTTGGGTCGATGGTATTGGTGACTCGGTGGTAAAAATTAGAAGTTTATCGGCCATCATCAGTTTGTTTGTGTTTCCGGCTATTTATTGGTTGTGTTGGGAGTTATTTGAAAGTGATAAAATTAAGATTTCTCAAACAGGAAATCGTCTCAGATCGATTCTGCGATTGAATGAAAATCGAGTGGGGTGGATGGCGATCGCCTTACTGGCAATTTCCCCTTTTCATTTACTCTACGCTCAAGAAGCTCGTCAGTACTCCCTTTGGATCGTCTTGATTTTACTCTCGAGTGCGGCACTCCTGCGAGCGATGCGAAAAGCCGATTGCGATGAGGATTCTTGGTTCGACTGGGGTCTGTATTCTTTGATGCTGGTCTCGGGATTTTATACGTTTTTATTTCATGGATTAGTAGCGATCGGACATGGTATTTACGTCCTGGGAACTGAACGATTGAGGTGGACTCCAAAACTGCAACGCCATCTAATTTATACTGCAATTTCGGTGTTCGCTTTTTTACCTTGGATTGGAGTATTTTGGGTAAATTACGAACAGTTCGATAAAACGATTAGCTGGACGGAGCAATCTCATTTTTCTTCCTTGAAGTTACTTGATTTTTTATTAGTCAATATCAGTAAAATATTTGCTGATTTTGACGTAGGTTTTTATTTTATTGATACGAATATAGCTAAGTCTGTTGTGTTCTTAGCGCTTGGATACTCTCTCTACTGTATGAGTCGTCGAGCGTCACCTAAAGTTCGTTGGTTTCTCTGGACTTTAGTCTCAGTTACAATAGTATTTTTACTCGGACCCGATTTAATTTTAGGTGGCATTCGTTCTCTTTCCACTCGCTACTTAATTCCGAGTTTATTAGCGTTTCATTTGGTGTTAGCATGGGCGATCGAAAAGCTAATCTTTAATAAAAATTTCTGGCAACAAAAACTCGGCTTAGCGATCGCTTTAATCTTCGGTTTGGCGGGAATATCATCTTGTCTGTTCATCTCTCAATCTCACTCATCTTGGATGAAAGTCGTCAGCTCGAATTTACCCAAAGCGGCTCGAGTCGTGAATGCTTCAGATGCACCGTTGTTGTTGGGAAACCATAACAGTACTAATCCGGGGAATATTCTAGCATTAAGCTATTTACTGCAAGATAAAGTAAAAGTGCAATTATTTTTAGAGGGAGAAATTCCCCAAATTCCAGAAGAATTTGACAATATCTTTCTATTTGGCTATTCCGAGCATCCAGTATCTCAGCTCGAAACGCAACAAAATTTACAATCTCAATGGATAGTGGGAGATAACTATTTTAGTCTATGGCAATTTGTCAAGAACTCAGGATAAAAATTAACTCAAGATAATCGATCCCTTTTCTCAATCCCTTCTCATGAAGATTTAACTTCTCAATCGGCGATCGCCCTTTATACTAACCATTAATAACGTCTGTTCGGGTTAAGGAGATGCGAGAGTCGCCCTAGATCATACCGATGAATGGATTAGAATCGATCGCGCAACTGGGATAAAATTCGCCAGCTGGTAAGTGGGAACTCTATTTCCCGTTCCCCATCCTCGCCAGAAATGGCCCAATTCCAAACTGATGCTGAATACAAACGAACCGGAACATCATCTCAAAATGCTCCAGTTGGACTCTGTTTGGTATCGATCTTAACTTTTAGCAGTGTGGAGGTCGATTTTTTCCATCAATCGATCGTCATCTGCTGTTCGTGCGCGAAAAACGACGGAATCGGGCATGGCGTGCATCTCAAGACCGAAACGTAATGTCAATCCAAAGAACAATATGGATGCGAAAGACCTTCTGAGCTTAGTACACCCCGCGATCGCTGTTGCCATCGTGTATCCTCTCATTGGCATGGTGGTTAATATGGCCTGGCAAACCCGCCAGAGACGCTTGAAAATTGCTTCGGGTGAAAAAAGTAAAATTCCCCCGGTTGTCGGTCGAGAACACGTTAAAATCGGTCGCTGGCTCACGGGTTTTGTGGTGGGTATCTCCCTCGTTGCCCTCGCCTACGTCATCATTCTCAAAGCCGATTTGTTTAGCAAAGAACCCTTTACGATCGGGTTTATCTTACTAATGTTTGCAGCCACTATCGGTTCGCTCGTTTGTCTTTACAAGGCCGATAGCAAAACTTGGCGGGGTATCTTTGCCGCTCTCAGCAGTGCGGGACTGATTATTTTAGGCGCTCAAGATGGAGTGTTTCGACGCACCAACGAATGGTATATGTCTCATTTTTATTTTGGCATTACCGTCTCGATTTTAATGATTATTTCCCTAGCAATTCTGCCGGAAATTTATAAAGATAAATCGAATCGATGGCGTAATGCCCATATCATCTTAAATTGTTTGGCAATTTTGCTGTTTCTCGGACAAGGATTTACGGGAGCGCGGGACTTGCTCGAAATCCCCCTGAGCTGGCAGTTACAGCACCTCGGCTTGTGTGATTGGGGCAACCAAACTTGTCCCGAACCGCAATCGCAAAAGCCGATCGATTCCTTGAGAGCAAGTGTTATTTCTGCCCCTCAAATTGGTGGAATCGATCGAGTATTAAAACCCGAGAATCGTCAATAGTGAAAACAAGCAGCAGCTTTACCGATGCGATCGGTTTATCTGGTGAATCCGAGGCGATTTAACCGCAACTCAGGTTCTACTCAGGTTGACACGTCATCCTACAGATGGATTGAGTTTTCAGATCTCTTTTATGCTGTCCGTCTCCCAGTCTCCCACCTACCGATCGCCCCGTCCGAACCTGGCACAAATTCTAGTGCTAATTCCCGTCTTGAACGAGGAAAGTACGATCGAGGCAACCATTCGCAATCTGCAAAAATTAGGTCTGACCCAGATTCGCATCGTCGATAATGGCAGTACCGATCGCAGCGCCCCAATTGCCCGCGCGGCAGGGGCGCAGGTGGTTTGCGAACCGATTTCCGGTTACGGTCGCGCCTGCTGGCGAGGGTTGCAGAACCTCGATCCTCAGATTGAGTGGATTTTGTTTTGCGACGGGGATGGCAGCGACGAACTCGACGAACTCGATCGATTTTTTGCCGCAACTGAAACAGCCGATTTGATTTTAGGCGATCGCCGCGCCACCCAGACCGGACGGGCAGCGATGACCCCCGTCCAAAATTTCGGCAATGCCCTAGCGACTACTCTGATTGGTTTGGGATGGGGACATTGGTACCGGGATTTGGGCCCTCTGCGGTTGATTCGCCGGACTGCCCTCGAACGGATTCAAATGCAAGATCGGGGGTTTGGTTGGACGGTGGAAATGCAAACTCGCGCCCTCGAATGCGGCTTGCAAGTGCGGGAAATTCCCGTGGGCTACCGTCGCCGTCAGGGCGGGCGATCGAAAATTTCCGGCACCCTCCGGGGTAGCATCCAAGCGGGAACCATTATCCTTTCGACGTTGGGGAAACTGTACCTGCGCCGCCTTTTTTCCCCCTTAAAGATCGCCCACGAGAACGTCAGTACAGCCCATAAAACAGCTAACAAAAGGGTGTAGGAGACGCAGAACATGCCATCTGCTTTCACTTCGCCGTTCGTTACCACCAAACTTCCCCTTTACCTGAGTACCATTTTCCTCGTCTTCGGGGCGATCGCGATTGTTCCTTACGGCGACTTTCGAGACGCGGCGGCAACTGCCCCATTTCTGACGGGAATCGGCATCATGAGTCTGGGATTCGTTCTTTCTTGGGGGATTCTGGAGTTGCCATCTTGGTGGTTTTGGACGGTTACCCTCCTCAGCCGCGTCATTCTGCTGCCCATGTATCCCGGCGACGACGTATGGCGCTATCTGTGGGAGGGATACATCCAAAACCTGGGCTTCAGCCCCTACCATCTCGCCCCTAATGCCGCCGAACTGGTTCCGTTACGTACTCCCTGGTGGGAGTTGATGAACCATCCCGACGTGTCCGCTATCTATCCTCCTCTGACTCAATGGGGCTTTCGAGGTCTGGCGGCGATCGCCCCGTCCGTCCTCGTTTTCAAGCTGGGATTTGTCTTAGCGGATTTAGCGGTCTGTTGGCTGCTGGCGCGGCGGTTCGGCGATCGCGATACCCTCCTCTATGCCTGGAATCCCCTCATTCTCTATTCCTTTGCTGGAGGGGCCCATTACGATAGCTGGTTTATTCTCCCGGTGGTGATGGCTTGGTTGGCATGGGACGGGGGACGAGAAAAACTCAGCGCTCTAGGCTTGGGGTTGAGCGTTGCTATTAAATGGATGTCGCTGCCGATGCTCTCTTTTCTGGTGCTACCCGCCCTGAAAAAATGGCAGGGGACAGGATCGGATAGACGCGGGGAGGGGGAGTCCGAGCATTTCTCGAAACAGGTAATTTCTGTTGTTGTCTTGGGACTTTTACCGATGGCGATCGCCTCGATTCCCTTTTGCAATCTCCAAGAATGTCCCCTGATTCCGACAAGTTCCACCTTCGTTTCCCACGGGCGATCGGCAGAGTTTTTCCCCTATCTCGTCAGTCAGATCTGGCCGCCATCGATGGCACCGGGATTTAATAAAGTCTACCTGATTCCCCTGGGTTTGGTGGGTTTGCTTCTCCTGTGGAAATCCCGCCAGTTTTTTACCTTTGCCGAGGGGTATTTTTTCGCCCTACTCGTCTTATCCCCGATCGTCCATGCTTGGTATTTCACCTGGATAATTCCCTTCGCCGTTGCCAGTCGCAATCTCGGAACTCGCCTGGTGAGTATTTCCGCATTTGCTTACTTCATGCTGCCCTATTACAAAGCCCTCGGGGAAGGCTGGTATTTACAGCCGCCGGAACGATATTTTCTCTGGCTGCCCTTTGTTTTGGGGTGTTTCTGGACGGCGATAAGATGGGGCGATCGGGGAACAAGGAGATGAGGGAGATGGGAGGACGCGGAGAGGAGAGAAACGGGAGAAACGGGAGAATTGGGATATCGTTCAAACACTCAACTCCTGAAGCCCCCGAAGCCCCCGAAGCCCCCGAAGCTCCCCAGCTCTCCATTCCCCGTTCCCCATTCCCTCTTTTCCATTTATCCTTCATTCATCATCAAATCGTGAACAAAAATCTATTGGTTCTATCTGCGCTTCCCCTGGTTCTGTCGATCGCCTCCTGTGCCGTCGAACCACCCGCCTCTTCTCAAACGAATCCTGCCGAGATTTCCCGAGTTGCCCAGGGACAACCCTTTACCTACGATGATTACGCTTCCGTTTTGACGACCTATGTCGATTCTCAAGGGCAAGTCGATTATGCTGCCCTCCAGGAGAATCGAGAATCCCTCGATCGATTTAATGCGGATTTAGCAGCCCTCGATCGCGACACTTACGAAAGTTGGACGGAAACCGAACAAATTGCTTTTTGGGTGAACGCCTACAACTCCCTGACGCTGCAAGCGATTATCGATAACTATCCCGTCGAGAGCATTAAGGATATTTCTGGGGTGTGGACGCGGCTGAATTTTATAGTATTGGGTGAATCGATGACCCTAGACCACATCGAACACGGCATTCTGCGCGAAGAATTTAACGAACCGCGCATTCACATGGGATTGGTTTGTGCGTCGATTGGCTGTCCCTTGTTGCGCGCCGAACCGTTTGTCGGCGATCGCCTCGCGACTCAACTTGACGAACAAACCGTTGAATTTTTGGAGTATTCTCGTAACTTTCAGATCGATCGCGATACCGGAGAAGTCGGAATTTCGTCGATTTTCAAGTGGTTTGGCGAAGATTGGAAAACCAACTACGGTGTGGAGGAAAAGTTTGACGGTTTTAAGGGGGAAAAGCGGGCGGTTCTCAACTTCATCGCCCAATATCTAGAGGAGGGCGATCGGCAATACTTAACCGATGGCGGTTATAAGTTGAACTACCTCGACTACGATTGGGGGTTGAACGCACAGTAGGTTTTTGGGGCGGGGCTTGGGAGGCTTCAGAAGATGGGGGAAATGAAGAGAGTGGATCTGCGATATTCATCATTCCCCACACTCCCATCCCTCATTGTGCGAAAAGCGAGCGGTGTCGGTTTCCGTCCCGTTCAACTTTTCAAGGCGCATTTTTAATGTTTCATTGTCCTCCCCATTCGTTAAAGCAATCCCAAAGAATGCAGGGGACCGTTGCCACTAACCATTTCCACGAGTAATAAGAAAAAGCCCACCATGGCCAAGCGACCGTTCCAGACTTCGGCAGCTGGGGTGAGACCCCATTCCCAGCCTTCTTGGGGGTACATTTTCATATTGTCTTGAGGGTGTACCACATCCTCGAACTTCTTCGGCGAGTCTTCGAGGGCTTCGATGGTCATGTTGGCCAAATCCTCGATGAATCCAGTGTGGGTATTGAGGGCAGGGACGCGGTGGAATTTCTCAATTCCGGCTTCCTCGGCAATCTCTCGGTACTCCATATCGATTTCCTGGAGGGTTTCAATATGTTCGGAGACGAAGCTAATCGGAACCACCACCAGTTCTTCAATACCGCGTTCGGCAAGTTCTTGAATGGCATCTTCGGTATAGGGCTGAAGCCACTCCACCGGACCGACTCGGCTTTGATAGGCGAGGGTATGTTCGTTGGGACGATTCAACGTCTTCATAATCAGCCGGGTGCATTCCTCAATTTCTCGCTGGTAGGGGTCGCCGGCTTCTTCGACGTAACTGACGGGAACGCCGTGGGCGCTAAAGAAGATGTGAGCGCGGTTGGGTTCGGGGAGTTTGTCGAGTTCCCGAGCGATCAGATCTGCCATTGCTTGTAAGTATCCCGGTCGATCGTACCAAGAGGGAATTACCGTATAGTCAATTTTTTTTAAGGATGGCTCTTTTTTCCATAGTTTTTCGAGTAGTCGGAAACTCGAACCGCTGGTACTAATGGAAAATTGAGGGTAAAGCGGTAGAATGACCAATCGATCGATACCATCTTTTTTAATATCGGCGATCGCCTCTTCGGTAAAGGGGTGCCAGTAGCGCATTCCCACGTAAATTCGAGCTTCTCGCCCTTTGGCTTGCAAACTTTCTTTTAAGGCTTGAGCTTGCTCGTCTGTAATCTGCCGTAAAGGAGATCCGCCGCCAATTTGCTCGTAGTTTTCCTGGGATTTACTCGCTCGTGCGTTAGAAATCAGCCATGCTAGCGGTTTCTGCATCCAGGGAGCGGGCAAGCGAATAATTTCGGGATCGGAAAATAAATTATATAAAAAAGGGCGGACATCCTCGATTCGATCGGGACCGCCTAGATTTAGCAGCAAAACTCCAGTACGGCTCATAGCAGTAATTATGTTCCTATATTTAAAATTTTCAGATTCTTTACCAATTTTAACATTGACATCGAGCTGAATTTTACTATTGTTAACACTCTCATACCATGACTCGAGTTGACTGGCAACAAGAGTCACAATACGAGAGTTGGATTGCTGCTGACACATTGCAAGCTACTATGCATTCCCCTTCAAGCAATTGCCAGGGTATACCAAGGCAGTAGATTCTCCCGAAGCGTCGGAAGTTTCGATCTCAAACGGGAAGTAGTTTTAAGGATTTCTGTCGGACTAGCAGCTTCTAGGAGCGATCGGGAATTCCTGTTTTCGGAATGAGTTGCAAGCGCAGAGCGGTATTGAGAGCGTGCGATTTTTAAAAGCGAGAAAGCAATTGTTTTTTGGAGTTTACCGAGGTTGCAAGGCCTTCGCAGCGAGCAACTCGATCTTGATTTCTCAGCTTTGAGTTTCGGTGGCAAACTTCGGTAGCGAACTGATGGTGAATGCCGAAGTGGTTAGTCTTTGTCCGCCGTTCGTTCCGGTCGTGTCGTTAGCGGCGATGAATTCTCAAAATGGGTCGGATACTCGGTGTTAGTCTGCATCCCAAGTTAGTCTTCATCCCAAGCTTCGACCGCTAACAGTTCGCTGACCGGGTCTTGCATGGAAAACTCGAATTCCTGAAGTTCTCGCTTCCAATGCTGCCAATCATCGCCGTACAGGAAGGCAATTTTCCAAATGCTGTCGCTGGAATTAATAATTTGGGAATCAACTAACGAGCGCACCTGACGCTGTAGTTTAACCATCGGGTGAATAACCTGCTGGTTCATCATGACCTCTTAGATTGTTGTAAATCTTCTTTATGAATACAGTTTTTCGATCGCGCTTTAACTTGCTATGCGTTGAATTGGGCGACGAAAAATACACACTATCATACTTTTAACGCAGCCGAGTCATTTTTGGCAAGTCGCGAAGTTTTAATATTACTTTGATTTCTTAACAAAACCACAGAAAAAAATACCTGCCCGATTGAATAGTCGAGATAACCGAACCAAATTGTCAGGACCGATCGGGGTCGATCGAGTCCTCTGTGAGTGGAAATACTCACGAAGATCTTAAATGTCTAGATTGCTTGATATTTAAATATAATTATGTAATAATAAATACAGAAATTTAATTAAGCAAACGGTAAAAGCGGTATTGCCAAAGGCAATTATCTGTCGGACAGCTCCTGACATATCTTCATCCGATCGCCCAGGCACTTCTCATTCATCTCATACGCGCGTATCTCAGTTTTAGAGCTAACTCCGAACATCGCTCCAGGAGCAAACACCCGACAAAAACCGCAAAATGCCCGTTGCTGTTTACAAAAGGCATTAAAACATCATGAAACTTAATTATCGAGGTATTCACTACGAATTCGATCGGACTCCCATCGATATGGAACCCGGTCCGGTGAAGGGAAAATATCGGGGTCGTCCGTGGGAAATCCACTATCCGCGCCACATGAACGTGCCTCAAGCCGTGATGGCATTGAAGTATCGCGGCGTAGCATATCGCACCACTGAAACGGGCGGCATTGCAACCCCTCCAGCGAGCGATCGCATTCCCACTCAAGTTCCCAAACCCGCCACACTAGAAGCCCAACTCGCAACAGTTCACAAAGCCTATCTGTTGCAACGTCTCACCCATCGACTAGAGGTCGCAAAAGCCAAAGGAGACGAACGATTAGTCCATCTCCTCGAGCTAGAACAACAGCAAATAGCGTAATAGCAGAGGCGGGGTAATAGGAGATAGACGGACGGTGGAGAATGGATAGCAAAACTCATCCATTCTCCGACTTGTCCCATCAGCGCGTCACCGCGCCTTCATCTTTAGAGCGTCTTCTCTCCAAATTCATCCCTTCACGCAAACCACCTGTTTGAGGGTAGCGACAATTTCCACTAAGTCTTCCTGCTGTGCCATCACTTCCTCGATTGGCTTGTACGCCCCAGGAATTTCATCGATAATACCGGTATCTTTGCGGCATTCAACTCCTTTAGTTTGGGCGATTAAATCGTCGAGAGAGAAGGATTTTTTGGCTTTGCTGCGGGACATCAAGCGGCCGGCACCGTGGGAACAGCTACAGTAGCTGTGGGCATTGCCTTTACCTTTGACGATGTAGGATTTTGCCCCCATCGAACCGGGGATGATGCCATAATCTTCTTTGCGCGCTCGTACTGCCCCTTTGCGGGTTACGTAGACTTCTTCGTCGAAGTGAACTTCTTTCTCGGCGTAGTTGTGGTGGCAATTTACCTCGAGCAGGGGTTTGGTGGGTTTGCCGCCTGCCGCGTGTTGCTCGACAATGCGCTTTACCCGCGCCATCATCACTTCACGA
Organism: Cyanobacteriota bacterium; assembly: GCA_034189805.1. GTDB lineage: Bacteria > Cyanobacteriota > Cyanobacteriia > Cyanobacteriales > Geitlerinemataceae > Zarconia. The sequence continues at coordinate 1,305 of JAXHUC010000163.1, read as the reverse complement.
TTGTAGCGAGCGTAGTTTTGCGCCCACTGCAAATCGCGCCAGTATGCCTGAAATTCGGGAGTTCCAGCAACAAAATAAGCCAAGTCGCGATCGGGCAGGGAAACTTCTGCCAGTTTTGCCAGTTCTTTCGCCGTGCTGATATGGCGCTGGGCGAGCATATTGCCGATGTTGCGAGAACCCGAGTGTAGCATAATCCAAACTTGGTTCTCGGTATCGAGACAAATCTCAATGAAATGGTTGCCGCCACCGAGGGAACCTAATTGTTTGGTGGCTTTCCCTTCCAGGTGCTGCACTCCGGCGTGGAGGTCTTTAAAATTTTTCCATCCTTGCCAGTTATTTACCGCTTTTTCGATGGTCTTATTTTCGTTGAAACCAACGGGAATACTGGCTTCGATATCTTTGCGAATTTTCTTCAGTTTTCCTTCGAGGCGATCGGCTCCAAAAGGCATTTTGATTGCACCCATCCCGCAGCCGATATCTACCCCAACTGCTGCCGGAACGATCGCTTCTTTAGTGGCGAGAACCGATCCGACTAACGCACCTTTGCCTAAATGAACGTCGGGCATCAGGGCAACGTGCTTGTAGACAAAGGGCAGGGATGCCACGTTTTTTGCCATTTTAATTTCTTGATGTCCCAGACCTTTTTGCGTCCAAGACAGTACGGGCTTGGGCGTAGAAATATTCAACGCTTCGTAGGGCATTGGTTTGAGTACTCCTTTGCAAATGGGAACGCGCCCATTCGCCTATTTTTTACTGTTTTATGTTTTTGTAGTATTTGTAGTATATCAGGATTATTGGGCGATCGCAATAGTGACAAGTTAGAAGCGTCGATCGTTTGTCAAGCCCCAGATCGATCGCAGTCGCATGAGTTAGGACACAAGTGACCGTGGGCAGGGGAAGTAGGGACTGACAAGTGTCGGTTTTTAACTTTTGGGTAGATTTGAGATGAGGGAGATGAGGGAGATGAGGGAGATGAGGGAGATGAGGGAGAATAGTGGATCTTGCATTCATTCTCTCCCCGCTTCCCCTGTCTCCACCGCGATTGCCTGCTCTCCATTCCCCATTCCCCTTAACAAGCGGCACGCATTCGTGACAAGTTAAGTAATTTTTCGAGTGTCAAGTTGACTGGCTCGAACGATAGAACCCTCTGCTAATAAAGCGTTTGGGCGATTTCACTCTTGTGTGCGGGGGGTTCGGGGGAGGCGCAAGGCCCCCGGCGGGGGGTTTGGGGGGAGACCCCCCAACTCCGGGTTTTCGGTCGATTAGTGACTGGTTGACAAAGCCAAAACCACCTTAACTTGTCAC
>JAXHUC010000162.1:0-14176 GCA_034189805.1 Cyanobacteriota bacterium | reverse complement strand
ATTGATATGTAAGACTAGATTTACTTTAATCCACATCGATCGATTTGCCAACGTCTCGACTACGGCAATCGCCACATTAGTGAGGATACTCGTGAAGGTGAGCTGGGGAGGCTTCGGGGGCTGGGGGAGAAATGGGGGACGCGGGGACGCGGGGACGCGGGGACGCGGAGAGGGAGAGCAGGAAGACCAGGAAGAATTTTGCATTTTTAATTTTTCATTCACTCTCCCCCGAAGCCCATTACAATTGATGCGATCGCGCTTCCTCGGGCATCGATAACAGAGAATTACCCTGAATCCAGAGGGCTTGTTGGGGCATGGCTAATTCGATACCCAGGCGATCGAGTTCGAGTTTGAGGCGGCGGCGGTACTCTCGAGCGATTTCCCATTGCTTGAGGGGTTGGGTTTTAATCCACAATCGAATGGTGGCCCCAGCGCGATCGAGTTTGTCTACGCCCAACAGCAGGGGAGGTTCGAGAATCAAACCCTGCCATCTCGAATCTTGAGACATCGCCTGGGCCACTTCTTCGATCGCCTTCAACGCTTTATCGAGGTCGGCATTCAGGGCAATGGGAACGCTCAAATCGACCCGCGACCATTCCTTCGAGAGATTGCGCACGATCGAAATGGCGCTGTTGGGAATGGTAATCAGCTCTCCTTCCTCGTTTCGCAGTTGGGTAATGCGGAGATTCATATTTTCGACAAACCCCGTGGCATCCCCCAAAATAACCACATCCCCGACGGCAAATTGGTCTTCGAGCAAAATTAAAAAGCCATTAATCGTATCCTTAATCACGCTCTGGGAAGCCAGGGAAAACGCAATCCCGATAATCCCCGCCCCAGCGAGGATCGGGGCGACGGGAATTCCCACAACCGATAAACCGACAAGCGCCCCCACTCCGGTACAAATCGCTGCGGCCACCCCTTGGAAGACCTGAGAAAAGGTGGAAATTCGCAACACCAACCGTCGGGAGGCTTCCGGGGAGAGGAATCGACTCTCTTCTATGGTCCAAAAAATCCGACTGATGATCACCGCACTCAAACGAATGGCCAGATAAGTTGCCAAACCCACGAGTAGTAATTGTAAGGGAACCCGCAGTGAGGTGAGAATTGGAGGTTGCAAGCCGCGCGTTTGGGGAAACAGGCCGAGAATGACATACAGACTTCCCACCCAAATCGGGATTTGACTCGCCTGCGCCAAGCGCCGGGCCACTCGTTTGAGGATGTGTTGTTGTTGTTGGCGGTCTTTAGATTGAGCGGTGGCGATTTCCACATCCGTACTGGAGACGGAATCGGCGATCGGATCGAGTTCTCGTTCTAGTTTGCGTTTCTGACGGTTGAAATATCGCTGAGTGCCGAGCGCAATCAGACTTGCGCCCAAGGCGGCTAGCAGAATACACCCGGCAATTCGAGCTTGTCGCTGCATGTATTCGGGCCGTCGCTCTGTGCGGGCGCGAATCAGGGCATTTTCGATCCTGCGCGTCAGATTTTGGGCGTGTTGTTCCGGCTCGGTACCGTAGATTTGCGCGTCTTCAAGGGTAACTGTCAGTAGAGGGCGATCGTTGGCGTAAATAACTGGGAGATTGTTGAGAATTTTGAAGCCCACCTCTAACGCCTCGGGGTCGAAGTCGCTTCGGGCAAAGCTTTGGAGCGACGATCGAACTTCCCGCACCCGCTCGCGAATCGGGATAAAATCTTGCGACTCAGATTCTGGGGCGATCGAAACGGCAGTGATATAGAATAACTTGCGTCCGTCAAGGCGCACCGCCTTCATATCGATATCGCTGGTTTCGTTGGGAACGAAGAGGCGCTCGATCCGAGCGAGGTTGAGACCGGGGATTTGAGGGGTTGCCTCTTGCGATCGGGCGATCGAACCATTGACGTTTGCTAAGAATAACAGACTCAATGCCGTGGCGATCGCAGTAGAGAAAAATCGGCGAAGTGACAAGGGATATCGTGGCAAGGGAATAGGCACTTTTTTAAATATCGATCCGATCGCAGTTTGTTTTCGGATGAACGAACTAAAGCTAGGAGAAGATGACAGTATTTTCTTGCCAAAGCATTATAGCTAACGGCTAAGGATTCAGGTTGGATTTTAGATACAGCTCGGGTAACCATCTGTAGGGGCGGGTTTTGACTGTTAATTTTAAGCAAGTTTCCCAAGATATTGCTAAACTCGCCCTGACATCGTTTGTGTTCGTCGTCAAGACCTGAATGCTTACGCTAACGGCTAATGACCGATAGCTTATTTCTAGCTCCAAATACTAAAAATTCAACTCATTTTTACCCAAGTCCGATTAACTGGAAAATCAACCGGAGAATGATTAACATCACCACCGCAAGTCCGATCGCCACGAGTACGATTCCGGCAACGATCGCAAAGACGAGGCGCTTGTCTGCGGCTTTTGCCGATCGATCGGACCCCACATGCTCTTCGAGAAGCTGGACGTTTCTGACATTCGCTTTCCATCCCACATCGAAAAAGTCGCCGATGACGGGTATGGTTCCCACCAACATCTCGATTAAGACATTACTTGCCATGCGACCCAAACTCTTGGCTGGCATACCCATTTGCGCCGATCGATAGATAATATACGCCGAGAGTACCGCACCTGCCACATCTCCCCCACCGGGAATCAATCCCAAAATCGGATCGAGTCCCAGGCGGTATCGCGTGCCGGGAATGGGGATGGCATTGTCGAGTAGGTGGCTCAGTTTGCGTAGGTGTCGGACGGTATCGGAATGGGACAGCTCGCCCATAGAGGCAAGCGTCGATCGCTCGAAAGATTCAGGCATTCATACCCTCCAGATTGCAGTGGGAATTACGAGATGAAAATCTTCACCAAAACCTCACCTATTGTGCCAAACATCGAGCCGATCGATCTTCACCCCTAAGATAGGGAATGGGGAATGGAGAGCGGGGGAAGCTGGGGAAGAATGAATGCAAAATTAAAAATTAAAAATGCAAAATTCTCCCTTATCTCCCTCATCTCCCTCATCTCCCTTGTCCCCTCTTCTCTCCGCGTCTCCTTGTCTCCGCGTCCCCGCGTCCTCCCATCTCCCCACACCCTACGCCTGACGTTACTTCAACTCCTTCCAATCCTCCCAGGAGTTATTAAAAATTGAAGTATTGGGAAAAGCGATCGGATTTTGGTTGCGTTGCAATCGCGCCTGTAACTTTTCCAACTTCGGTTCTCGCGAGGGGAGGTCGTCTACGAGTTGGTAGGGGGGAATTCCCTGTTCCAAGGCAAAGACGGCCGTCGTTCCGGCCGCGACCCCAGAAGACCATTCAAAGGAATGAACCCGATAGGCGGCTGCTGCCACGTGGCTGGTGGCGATACTCTTCCCGGCGACCAACATATTATCGAGTTTCTGGGGAATCATCGCTCGCAGGGGAACTTGGAACGGGTACGCCGCACCCTGTCCCAGGCGCTCTCCTTCGAGTTCCGTGTTGCCGGGGGTTTCTGGAGGACTCAGGGTCATGCAGGGGTGAAAGTCGATGGCGTAGTGACCGATGCCGACGGAATCTTGAAACACCGTAGCACGCGATCGCCTTTCCAATTCGTCGATCGATCGCGTCCCGTCAATGACATCAAACGCATCGTATCCCGACAGGGCCAACCACAACTTGCGATACTCGTCCGACATCAAATTCGAGGTGTAGTCCTCGCTGCGGAAGTCGGCGCGGGTAATATCGATTTCCCACACCGCAAACCCCTGGGGATGGTTCCAACCCGGACGACCGATAATCCGCCGTCCCTCGCGCATGTAGGGATATTTGGAGAGACCGTGGGCCGTTCCCATCGGCGAGTCGAACCCCGACAGGTAGCGATGATTCGGGTGCGGTTCTTTGACCCCATCGCCGAGTTGGGAATCGGTAGTTCCGACCACCAGCCAGTAGAAAAAGCCGATCGCATTTTCTTCCCCCAACGCCAGGGATTCGGTGCGCAGTCCCCCCAGCCAGCCGCCATCGTCGAGTTGGCCGAGTTCTTGGAGTTGGTCGCGGGTGTAGATTAAATTATCTTCGGGATTTCCCGGACGGTAGTCGTTCCCCCACGTCCAGTTTTGCATCGAGATATCCCCGACAAACATCGGATTGTCGCGGGGGTTGGGACGCATGGCATCATCGGGGTTGGTACTCCAGATACGACGATAGGTATAGACGAGGGGAAAACTCGCCAGTCTTTCCAACTCGTAGCTGTAGTAGGGTGCGTAGCGATCGTAAAAACTGGGAAGTTCGTGTTCTAGGGGTTCCTCCGTCGTTTCCATGGCGAAGGTGTAGGTAAAGCCTTGGGTGCAGTAGGGGTTTCCCTCCGCACTCGAGGAAGACGGTTCGCGGTAGGAACGAGGATCGACCCCCAGACGGTAGGGAATATCCGTCAGTCCGATCAGTTCTCCGGTTTCGGTGGCTTCGATGACATACCAAGTCGGCGCTTTCGCCTCCTCAGAGGGCGATTTGGCGCGGGGGACGAAGCGAACGATCGTTTTGGTCAATCTCTCGGAATCGGCGTAGGTATAGGCATCCTCGATAATCGCGGAGAGGGGTTCGGTGTTGAGGGGTGGGGTATCCGGCGCGCTTTGGTGTTGAATGGCGATCGCACTGTCGATGAGGTTACCTGCGGCGTTGGTTTCGATATCTTTAATGACGGTGTTGGGATACCACTTGAGTTTCCCTTTACCCCGATCGGCCGCCTCTTCTAAAATCTCAAAGAGTAACTCGTGTCCGTCGTAGGGTAGGAAACAGGATTCGCTCACCCAGCAGGCTCCGGGGTTGAGGCGACCGTAACGATCTCGAATGGCCGATCGCAACTCTAGATAGCCGCGCGGATAGTACAGCAGTTCCCGTTGGGTGGGACGCTCGTCGAGGGCCGAGGTGCCTTGCGAGGAAATTTGCCCCCCCACCCAGTCGGTAATCTCCGTCATGCAAACGGTCTTCCCCGCCAGCAGCGCTTCGTAAGCCGCCGCCGAACCGGCCAGACCCCCACCCGCAATCAACAAATCGCAGGCTTCCTCAATATCGGGAGCGCGCGGAGGTGTTGCCAGAACATTCGGCGCAACCGAACCCAGAGATAGGGTTGCCAGTACTAGGGGTTGCCAGAGAAATTTCCACCCAAATTTGCCGGGTTTAGTACTTCGAGATAATGGAGTCATCCTATTCCTCACACGTTACCGATTATCGGGGAATTCATTAAAAGCACTCAGTTACAGAGCGATCGTCTCTGCAATGTTAAGGCTTTGATGTTGCTTGCATACGCCAGCCGACCGCCTCTATCCGGACTTTTCATCCAATTTTGGCAGTCGATCGTCAATAAACCAAAACATATCTTAACGTATCTGAGGGAACGGGGAATGGAGAGCTGGCAATCGCGGTGGAGGCTGGGGAGGTGAGTTTTTGAGCGATATCCCAATTCTCCCGTTTCCTCCGTTTCCCCCCAAGCTCCCATTTCTCCCTAGCTCCCCCTCTCCGCGTCACCGCGTCACCGCGTCACCGCGTCCTCCCATCTCCCTCATCTGGGTTGATAATCCCGACAGTTCTTACATGGGCCTTGAGGATGGATGGCGCAGCGCAGATAGGGCGATCGGGCGTTAAACTGACAGGTGCGATCGCCGATGGTGTAGATTCTCCTCGATGGTGTTGGGAGTGAAGTCCGAACTTGGGAGAAAATGCGGTTCGATGTGGAATTCCGGGCGGCTGAGAATTGATGGCGCGCGCGATTTCGCAGTTTCCGAGAATACCAAACTGAAAAGACGGCCGGGGTTAAACCCACTGCAAAGATTAGGAGAATTTCAATGGTTGCCACGTTTTCTTCAGTCATGACCCTGGATGAGACGATCGCTAATGGAGAAAGTGTTTTTCAAGGATAGCGCATGAAATTCGATCGATTCCTAGAGACAAATTCTACCGATACAACGGATACAAACGTTTTACAACTTCCTGGATTTACCATGCGACCTCCCATCGCCTCGGATTTAGATCGCCTCGCGCAAATTTGGGCCGACCCTGAAGTCACTCGTTTCTTACCCAGTCGCGGCACTCCTATTTCTAGGGAAAACACGCGCAAAACCCTCGCTTCGTTTATGGAAAGTTGGGAACAACGAGGCTATGGCGTTTGGATAATTGTCCCAGAAACCTCGTCCGAACCGATCGGCTATTGCGGTCTTCGCTACCTCGCCGAACTCGAGGAAGTGGAACTTCTTTACTGTTTAGCCAAAGCCTATTGGGGATGAGGAATTGCCACGCAAGCGGCTTTAGCTTCGATTGCCTACGGGTTTAATATTGTCCATCTCGATCGGGCGATCGCTCTAGTATTACCGGAAAATAAAGCCTCTCGACGAGTCATTGAGAAAGCCGGATTAATTTACAAAAAACCAATCCATATTTTCAATTTAGATGTTCTTTATTACGCAATCGAACGTCCATTTTGAAGTTATCGAGTAAGCATTCAGCCGTCAGCCGTCAGCCATCAGCTTATTGCAGGTTCCAAAAGCAGAAATTTCAATGGACTCGCCAATCGAGATGACGAATTTCATCCATCTAGAAAACCCAGATGCACCCCATGCTTGCGGCGTGTTCGTCCAAAGCTGACAGCTGATAGCCGATCGCCAAAAGCTGAATGCTTAACCATTTTTAAAGATTGAGGAAGGATCGAGGTCGGTATCGAGGACAAGATGCATTGACTCGATCCCCGAGCGCAACATCTCCTAAGCCTCGACGTTCGATTTTACCGATTTTGTTGAAATCGAACGGAACTTTCCGATGCCAAAAATACATCAGCGCAATCGATCGTTGACCCGATCGAAAAAATTTACAGGCGGGTTGACTGACGAGCGGGTTTGGGCGTATCTTATCCTTCAGACAGTTTATAAAGAGCCGAAAAAAACCTAGGGTCATCAAAAACCGGGAATGTAAAGGAAAAGCGTTAGTTCGACATCCAAATTGGAATTGAATCGGTGTTGAGAACTTGGCTGAACTTCCTGCACAACTCCAGTGATTATGATTTACCCGAACGTCAAAGCCAGCGATCCGGCACTCGGCTCTCGTAAATTGGGGGCGAAACAGAACGATTGAAGTGATGAACTGTCATTGAAGTCAATCGATTGTTCGATTGGCGATCGAGAAAAAAGTCGGGAAAATTAATTTTGCGTACATATTCTGCGTACATGACGAACTGAACGCTCTACATTGGCAATGGTCTGAATTGAATTTGAAAATCCCAGCTCAAGTCGCGCGTAACCACGGGTTTGAGTTCGGGTGAACCGAACCTTGAAGTCTCGTTATAAATCCTCTCGTTCTTAGCTTCGAGCAAGCAAAACATACATGTCGATCGATTGAAAAGTACTCCGAACGTTGAGGGCTTTCCGAATATTGTCAGTACGGATTTTATGTCATTGTCTGATGTCAGTTCGCGCGTCGCAACAATTCCTGGCGTATCTAGTACAACTCGTGTAGTGCATTTATGACCCTCATTCAGTCTGCACCTTTGACCCAGCGCACCAAACGCACGGTGGGGCGCGTCTACCAATCTATGTGCGTCATGTTCGCCATCAGTATGATGATGCTCGGAGGCATCTGTACTCGTTTGGCTTACCTGCAACTAGTAGAAGGCGGTCGCAATCGTCAACTCGCAGAAGACAATCGAATTCGGCTCATTCCCTCCCAACCCGCGCGGGGCAATATTTTCGATCGCAACGGTAAAGTCATCGCCAGTTCTCGCATCTCTCACACCCTATTTTTGTGGCCCCTCGCCCAAAAACCTAAAAAATGGCGAGCGACCCTCTCCCAACTCGCACCGCTAGTCGATCGTACCCCCAAGAGTTTGATCGACCAACTCGAACGAGCGGGTTACAATTCTCTGATGCCCGTGCGGGTACAGCGCAGTCTCACCCCAAATCAAGTCACCGCCCTCGAGGAATACAGTCGCGAACTCGTCGGAGTTGAAGTCAACGTTGAGGGGGTGCGCACCTATCCTTACGGCACGGCAGCCGCCCACGTTCTCGGCTACACCGGAGAGGTGGATGAGTATCAACTCGAACAAGCCCCGGAAAAAGAATACCGCATCGGCGATATTGTCGGTCAGCTTGGCATTGAAGCGGCCCTCGAACACGAGTTGCGCGGAGAGTGGGGGGGACGGCAAGTCGAAGTTGATAGCCGGGGGCAAGTCATCCAGGTGATTGGCGAGAAGCGGGCCAAAGGCGGACGAGACGTGCAATTGACCCTCGATATCGAACTTCAGAAAGCGGCTGAAGCGGTTCTGGGGGAAACAAAAGGAGCCATTGTTGCTATCGACCCCCGCAATGGAGAAGTGCTTGCCATGGTCAGCCGTCCGGGCTTCGACCCGAACTTATTTTCCCGCCGGATGAGCGATAAAGACTGGCAAGAACTGCAAGATGCCGACCATCCCTTCGTCAATCGGGCGCTACAGGGTTTTCCCCCAGCGAGTACTTTCAAAATCGTCACCACCACGGCCGCGATCGAATCTGAGGAGTTTTCACCCTATACCGTTCTCCCCACTTACCCCTACATCACCGTCGGCGGAATTCAGTTCTGGGATTGGAACAACGAAGGATTTGGCTACTTGGGATTTCCCGGTGCGATGGCTTGGAGTAGCGACACGTTTTTCTACCAAATTGCCCAAGGCATCGGTGGCAAAACCTTAATTGACTGGACGCGCCGATATGGGTTTGGCAGTTTGACCGGAATCGAACTCGCCGCCGAAGAATCGCCGGGACTCGTTCCCGATAACGACTGGAAAGAAAAAATGTTGGGCGAGAGCTGGTTTCTCGGGGATACGATTAATATGTCCATCGGTCAGGGATATTTGCAAGCCTCACCCCTGCAAGTTGCCGTCATGTTTGCCGTACCCGCGAACGGAGGATATCGGGTGAAGCCCCATTTGGTGAAAAAAGGCTCTCTCGAAGAATGGCGCGAATCTTTGAATTTGATGCCGGAGACCTTGGAGATGTTGCAACAGGGTCTTAGAGAGGTGGTCACGAATGGGACGGGAACGAAAATGGCCTCGGCATCGCTCCCCCCAACGGCGGGAAAAAGCGGCACGGCCGAAGCTCCACCTTACGAATCCCATACCTGGTTCGGCGCGTACGCCCCATATGACGATCCCGAAGTGGCAATCGTCGCTTTTGGCGAACATTCAGGTGAAGGAGGAGGCTCCTTTGCCGCCCCGATGGTGCGTCAAGTGATGGAAACCTATTTTAATTTGAAAGCCCAACGGGGAGGAGGGTGAGGGAGAGGTAGAAGACGCTCCGGACGCGGGGACGCGGAGAGAAAAGGGGACAAGGGAGGTGAGGGAGATGAGGGGGATGGGAGGACGCGGAGACGCGGAGACGCGGAGACGCTCCAGAGAAAAGGGACAAGGAAGAATTGTGTATCTTGCATTTACTCTCCCTCACCTCCCCCAGCTCCCCAAGCTCCCGTTCCCCATTCCCCATTCCCTACTTATTACTCAAAGCAATTGCCAGAGCAACTGCTTCGGTGGTTTCGTAGAAGTCTAGGTACAATAGCGAAATCTCGTTTTCGTCGGGCGTATCGATAAATCGCTCCAAGACAGTCGCAACGAAATCTTCGTTGGCAATATCGCTTAAATCCTTGAGGGAAAACCAGGAAAATTTATTATCGGCACTTTTCAATCCCGCAATCACCGCTTTAAGGGCAATGGCGATCGGAATTTTAGACGGATCGGACATTAAGGAATTGGCAAAGCGATCGAGTGCGGAGGCTAGCGTCACGAGAATGCGATCGAGAACGTCGGCAAAACTGGGCGTTAAGGTCATGTAGAGGGCAAAGGGAAGCCCTTTTTCGCGAGCGAGATCGAGCTGCTCTCGCTGCGTTTTCAACATTTCTTCTTTATCGGTGGTATGGGTGTAGTAGCCGTAGAGCACCTCATTGTCAGGGCCACTATCGGGAGGACTGTAGTCACCGGGCCAAAATACCGGATCGTCGGATTTGGCATTGACCAAAATTACGCGAGATTTGGCGGAACCGTCCTGGGCGATAATTTGTCCGTAGGTACGATCGAAGGGATGATTTTGAATTTGACCTTTATCATCCGTCTCGCGGATGTAGGCGTAGTCTTGCAGCGCGGTTTTGATGAAATTGGCAAAGTCGAGATATCGATCGCGATCGAATCCTTGATAGTGACCCATAGTAATGTAAACAATTTCACCTTGGGTGGAGTTCAAAAACTCGCGCAGTTCTCCCAAAACGTCAGTCATCTTCACGCCGACTAAACCATGATAGGAGTAATATTCGTCCTCTTCTCGGTTGTAGTAAATTCGCCAATCGAACCCGCGAATGCCTTCTTCTAACTGCTCCTTCGTCGTTTTGTGGGTGGCGACCGACAGGTCTTTAATCGTCGGTAAAACTTCTTTTTTCAGCCAGATCGCCGGATTCATGACGCTTTGAATCGCCGGGATGCGAGCGAGTTGGGATTTGACCCGATCGAGCAATTCTAAAATGGCTTTCGCACCGGGAGTTGGAGGAATGGTGAGGCGATCGGTCAGTTCGTAGGTAACGGTATCGTGAGAAGTCGGCAGACAAATCTGTTTGAGGGGTTTCGAGCGAATGTTGGGACTCAGTGCCATCCAATTTTTAAGATCGTATTGGCAGGCATAAAACGCGACTTTATCGTAAATCCAACCCGCTCCGACATTCGGAATCGTCGAAAGAAAAAATCGCCAGCCGTAAGGTCCGACAGTATGGTATTGATAGACGGGAATCGTTCCCGATTCTTGCGCTTCTAAGGCAAAAAAAGTAACCTTATCGTGAATCCAACCCGCTCCAACATTGGGGTTAGTGGAGAGAAAAAATCGCCAGCCGTAACTGTGTGCGGTGTGGTACTGATGAACGGGAATCATGGCTGAGTTAGGTGTTTCCCAGGCAAAAAATGCAACTTTGTCGTAAATCCAACCTAATCCTAGATTGGGATTGGTGGAGAAAAAGAAGCGCCAGCCATCTTGATGAACGGTATGATATTGATGAACGGGAATTAAATTCGAGCTAGACATCCTACCCTTATTTGTATTTTATGACTTTAAAAGATAACACCCAGTTCGATCGATAAAAACTCGCGCTCTATAGTTTAGATTGAGTTTTATTTCGTTTTATTTCCAAGTCCTTGTTTTTTGGGGTTTGGCGATCGCTCCCGGAACGATCGAGAGTTTAACTATTTAAAAACTCTGCATCGATTTCGGGAAGAGAAGGATTGATACTAATGCCAGAACCCATTTCAAATCCGGCTGGAGTGGTCAGTCGAGGACGAATTTGACAAAACCAGTGGACTTGCGGCTCTTCTGCTTTGTATCGAGCCGCCGTATAAATGACCCAATTGTAATCTGGGTTGTTTAATTTTTCGTAAAGTTTTAGCAGCATATTTTTTAACATTGAGGCAAAATCGGATTTTTCTCGATCGGAAATGCTACCAAAGTCCGCTTGATGTTGTTTGGGCAAAATCCAAATCTCAAAAGGGACATCTGCTGCAAAGGGAACGAAGGCAAAAAACGATTCGTTTTCGCCTAAGACGCGCCGACGTTCGTGACGCTCGAACTCTAAGATGTCGCAATAAACGCACCGACCCCAGAGGTCGAAGTAGCGCTGGGCTTCCTCTTCTTGAATCCGACGGTTGCGCGGCACGAATCCGGTGGCGATAATTTGGGAATGAGGGTGGCGTAACGATGCCCCCGCACCTCGGCCGTGGTTGCGGAAAATAATCGCCATCATATTATTGGGGTCTTCCATCAGTGCCAAGTAGCGTTGATGGTAGGTTTCGATGAGGATTTCCACCTCTGCTAAAGGCATGGTGGCGATCGTTTGGTGATGGTCGGGACTTTCGACGACAACTTCATGCTGACCGCAGCCAGACATCGCCATATAAATTCCCGCCTCCGATCGCTCCGTACTATCATGGGGAGTCAGAGCGGGAAACTTGTTGAGAATCGTTCGAGTTTGCCAGTGTTTGCCATCGGGATCGAGTAACTCCAAAAGAATCGATTCCGAGGAACGATCGCCTCCCTCACAAAACGGGCAGGATGCAACTCGATTGACCAAAGCGGGTTTTTCTTGACTTCGTTGCTGAAAGTCTTGCGGGCGTTTGCGCCGACTGGGCGCGTAAATCACCCACTCTCGGGTTGCTTTGTTGAGCCGGATTTGACCGCGTTCTTCCATGTCGCTATGCTCCTATTCGTGCATTACGAACGATCTGGGATCTCGAGTTGAGTTCGATCTCGCCAGATCGGACGACAACCGATCTATTGGGTATTTTCGATCGGATAAGATTGTGGCAACATAAGGTAATCGCGATCGTTCAGCCTTCGTTGATGTTCGCGATCCGACTTGAGTATACAAACCCGAGCTTCAATTGTCGATGCAAGTTTGACTCGATTATCCGATCGGATCGCGATCGACCAGCTCAGCCTATCCGAGGAATTTTGCGATTGTCCCTACCACGAGTTCGCCAACACGTTAACCCACTCAGCCAGAAATACCAAAAACCCATCGATCCGCCTTGCTGGGAGAAAATTTACCCCAATCCCCACCAACCCCTACATCTCGATATTGGCTGCGGACGGGGACGCTTTTTATCAGAACTCGCTCCCTTACAACCGAACTGGAACTTTTTAGGATTGGAAATTCGAGAACCTCTGGTGCGAGATGCGAGTACTCGACAAGAGGAGGCGGGATTAACGAATCTTTACTTTTTATTTTGTAATGTCAGCCACGCACTCCAACCAATTTTGGCAACGTTGCCCGATCGAATTTTAAAACGGGTGACGATTCAATTTCCCGATCCCTGGTTTAAAAAGCGACATCAAAAGCGGCGAGTCGTCCAAGCGAGTTTAGTTGAAATTCTCGCCACCTATTTAGTTCCTGGCGGCGAGGTCGTCTTGCAATCGGATGTGGAAGATGTTGCCCGAGAAATGCGCGATCGTTTTTCCGCTCACCCCATTTTCCAACAAACTTCGACGGAGTGGCTGGCGGACAACCCCCTTGAAGTTCCCACAGAACGAGAACTGATCGTTCTGGGTAAGGGAGAACCGGTCTATCGAACGATATTCGTGCGCGTTTGAATCGATGGCAACACTGAGTTAAACGTCCGTTTATCTTATCCCACGCCTGACATTAGTTAGGAAAATCCAGATGTTAGCAAATGTAAAAGTATTTGATTCAAAAGCCTAGACTCGAATATTTTAATGCTAACGGCTAAAGCTGAATTTCTGACAAAAAAAAATAGGCTTGTTACATTTAACAAGACCTATTTTGACTTGGGGATGAGCAGATGTTTCTAGAGTGTTTGCTGGTTATCTGGCATTGATGCGAGCGCAGTTCACTGCGTTTCACATCGCTATTTGTAGAATGACATACTCATCCTAGAAAGCGCTAGGGTTGGTTGGGTATCTTTAATAACGCAACATATATCTCGAAGTTAATGTGAAAAATTGATAAAGCCCACTCTTAATACAATCGCTCAAAAAACTTTAAAAATTCGTGACTATATAGTAATTTTATTACAGCGATCGAATAATGCCACCGCCACCACCATTTTCGTTCGGGCAAGGTATTGGGAAAACGTGGAACGATGGACGATGAATGATATCGAGTGCGGGCGATCTCCGATCGATCGGAACGGTCTGAGTCCTATTATCTTCAATTCTTTCCTGAAGCTTCCCATACCCCAAATACTCTGCTTCACCTGGAATTGTCGGGATTAAACCCACCTCGATCTTACTCCTGACCGTCTAAACGTTCGAGCGTTCCCTGTCCGACGACCCATCCCTCTTGGGAAGTGTCTTCAACCCGAATTCGCAGCCATTTGCCATCCTCGGAGGCTTCGAGGACGATCGCCTCTTTATTCGCTGCAATGCCGCCAGTATTTTCCGAATTGAAGTCTGGCGAGGAACGAATGAGCAAACCTTGAGGCCAGGTGATACGAACGCGGTACGCACCGGGAGGTAGTGCTTCTTCCTCGGGGGCGGGGCTTGCCTCTGGGGCGGGAGTGGGGGTTGGCGTGGGGGTCGGCGTGGGAGTGGGAGTTGGGGTCGGTGTGGGGGCTGCTGGGGGCGTATTGTCGAAAACAGGCTTGGGGGGCAGTGCGGTGAGTTTGGCGACGATCGACAAGCTAGCTGCCACGCCACCACCGATGAGAAGGGCGATCGCGATCGTGAAGCC
>JAXHUC010000161.1:0-14333 GCA_034189805.1 Cyanobacteriota bacterium | reverse complement strand
GAATTTTGCATTTTTAATTTTTAATGCGCGCATTCACTCTCCCCCAGCTTCCCCATCTCTCCCTTCCTTTTAAACCGTCACAATATACTGCGAGTTGATGCGGGTGACTTTTCCGGCATCGGCAAGGGCTTGATAGACCATCACGGCAACTTCCGCGCGAGTGGCATCTTTGAGGGGTTGGAGTCGATCGAGTTCGGGATAGTTCACGACAATTTGCTTTTGGGTTGCCGTGGCAATTTGTCCCCGCGCCCAACTCGGCAGACTCTCCAAATCGCTATAGCGGGTCAGCAAACTGTCCGACCCGCCCGAAAGACCCAATCCGCTGACTAAGGAAATCATCACCTGGAACCGCTGCACGTTGGCATTGGGTTGGAACTTCTCATCGGATACCCCCGAGAGAAACTCACCTTGGTAGGCGGTTTTAATCGCATCGTGCGCCCAAAAGCTGTTCGGTACGTCGATAAATTCAACGGCCGGACGTTTGGCTAAGGGACTGAAGGATTGGGTCAGCAGGGCGGCATATTGGGCGCGCGTCATGGTGATATCGGGGCGGAACGTCGAATCTTGGAAGCCGCTGATAAATCCTTTCTCGGCCAACGCCACGATGAAATCTTTCGCCCAATGGGTTTGGATATCCAAAAAGCCCGATCCCACATCGGTATTGGGAACGACGATGTAGGGGGATTGGATACCCGTGGCTTCCCCGCGAGAAACCAACGCCTGGTAAATCAGGGCGGCAACTTCGGCGCGGGTGATATCCCGCATCGGGTTGAGACGATCGACTTGAGGATAGTTCACCACCAGTCGTCCCTGAGTTGCCGTGGCGACGGCATTGGTGGCGTAGGTGGGAATTTGAGCGCGATCGCCATAGACGTTCAACGCATCGGGTTGACCGCCACTGAGTCCCAATCCCCCCACCAGGGACAAAATCGCTTCGACGCGGGTCAAGTTCTGCGCCGGACGGAAGGTATTGTCGGGAAACCCGGAAATAAAGCCCATCCGATTGGCTTTGGTAATGGCGTTGTAGCCCCAAAAATCCGACGCGACATCGGAAAAATTATTCGCCTCCCGTTTGAAGTCGAGGGTAAAAGCCTGGGCGATAATTGCCGCGTACTCGGCGCGGGTGATGCTGGCTTCGGGACGGAAGGTGCGATCTTTAAACCCGCTAATGTACCCCTTATCGACCAACCCTTGAATGAAGGCTTCGGCCCAATGTCCGTCGACATCCGTCAGTCCGGTGGGAGTCGGAGTTGGCGTGGGAGTTGGCGTGGGAGTTGGCGTGGGAGTTGGCGTGGGAGTCGGCGTGGGAGTCGGCGTGGGAGAGGCATTGGCAACCAAATCGACCATCCCCTTAATCTTGGTGGGATTGACCTGATTTCCCGCCGAGACAACGGTTTGCTTGGTGGCATTTTGCAAATCGTACTGTCCGTTATCGCGCAGGATATTGCCCCCCGGATCGGGACTGCTGCCGAGATCGACTTTGGCGCTACCGACGAGGACTAAGCCATCTTGGGTATTTTTCTCGATCGTGTTGTTGCGCAGAACGGGGAAGGCGCTGTTGGCGAGAATCACCCCGTTGCGATTTTGAGCGATCGTGTTGCCTTCAATCAGCGGGGCCGCCTCATCGCCTACAGCCAGACCCGTTCCGGTATCTTGGCACAAATTGCCCCGGACTTCTCCTTTAGCTTGTCCGACTACCCAGATGCCGTAGGAGTCGTTTTGAACGCAGACATTATCGCTGACGATCGGTTTAGCCGTCCCGGTAACGCGGATGCCTTCGCGCTTGCTGTTGCGGAAGGTACAGTTGGAGACAGTAGGATTGGTCGATTGAATCCACACCCCCGTCCCGCGTACTGCCGTATTGGTCACTGTAATGCCGCGCAACTGGGCATCGTTTTCGAGCAAAATCGCAATATTTTGCCGACCGTCGTTGGTATTGACATTTCCCCCACCGGAGATTTGAATTCCGTTACCTTTGTTGGTTTCGGAACCGAGGACGGTCACCTCTTTGGGAATGGTAATCGGAAATCGCTCTCCGGTGCTGCTGTTGTACGTGCCCGGTGCGAGATTCACGGTGCTGCCCGAGGTGGTTTTGGTGAGGGCGTGGGTGAGACTTTTGAAGGGGGCGGACTGGTTGCCGGGATTGGAGTTATTGCCTGAAGCGGGGTTGACGTAAAAAGTAGGCACGATCGGACTCTCCTGTAGTGTCAAAAAAGGGATTTATCGAGCAGGGATTGAGAAAGCGTCCAGATAGAATTTGGCGTGGCAATCAAAGGATGAAAATCTGACTTCGTATGGGTTTTGCCTCGGTCGATGGTTCGATTGTCAGCGAAAAGCGATCGTCACCAAGCCACTACCAACGCACGGAAAGCAAAAGACTGCCGCTACAACCGATACAAAAAACCGATATAACGTACTATTGTGTCGCAAGATTTTCAGATCCGCCACGGGGCGAGGGGACTCACTCACAGATGGAGAGACTCGATCGAGGTCTGAGTAACCGGGTGCGATCGTCCTTGTTTTTCCGGTCGAGGAATGCCGAACGAATACCCAAACCCGATTCGTACCTTCAGCAATCCGTCTAAGATTTCTCGTTAAACAAGGGAAAATCCGTATATCCTTCTTTGTCGAATGAATACCAAACGCTTTGGTCTGCGTCGGGATTGAGGGGCCAATCGTTAGCAAATCGCGATACTAAATCCGGATTGCTGATGTAAGGTCGTCCAAAGGCGATCGTATCTGCCGAACCGTTTTGGATTGCCGTTTCTGCCGAATCGCGATCGTACCCGCAATTTCCGATAAGCGGGCCAGAAAAGACTTGACGAAATTCCCCGAGGGTCATCGGTTCTCCGAGTTCGTGGAAGCCAAAAGCCAACCCGTCGAGTAAATGCAGGTATGCCAACCCGAACTCGTTCAACCGTTCGGCAACGTAGAGGAAAGTTTCCCGAAAATCCGGCGACCCCATATCGTTGTAAACGCCGTTGGGAGAGAGGCGAACGCCAACCCGATACGCCGGGTATACGCTGGTGACGGCTTCGACGACCTCTTGCAAAACGCGATACCGATTTTCTAAACTGCCTCCGTAGCGATCGCTACGTTGATTGGTTTTCGATTGCAAGAACGTATCGAGTAAGTACCCGTTTGCCGAGTGAATTTCAATCCCATCGAAACCCGCCACTTTAGCCCGTTCGGCGGCTATGCGGTAATCTTCAACCAGTTTCGGGATTTCCTCGGTTTCCAACACCCGAGGTACCTCGTGGGGTTGCTTACCGATGGGGGTGTGTATCTCGTCGCCTTCAATTTTGATGGCGGATGGGGCGACGGGAAGCCGATCGTCGGGTTGGAAGCTGCTGTGAGAAGCCCGACCGCAATGCCAAAGCTGGAGGAACATCCGCCCGCTAGCAGTGCGAACGGCATCGACAATCGGCTTCCAGGCTTCGGCTTGGGCATCGGAGTAAATACCGGGGGTATGCAGCCAGCCATTCGCTTGTGGGGAAATCGTCGTTGCTTCGGTAATTATTAAGCCGGCCGTTGCCCGTTGGGTGTAGTATTCAGACATGAGGGAATTGGGCATCCGCGCTTCACCCGCTCGCGATCGGGTCAGAGGAGCCATCACTACGCGATTGGGTAAGAGCAAATCGCCCATTTTAAACGAAGTGAGTAAGGCGAGTTCGGTGGTTCGATCGCTCATTCCTCAATTCTCTCCAAAACCTTGTTTTACGAATTGAATTATCTCACAGTTTGCGAAGTTCGTTAGTAGCCGATCTTGGGAATTTAGGTCTGATATGAATGATAGCAAAACCCTAGCTTAAAAAAGAGAATCGGGAACGGAGAATCGGAAAACATTAGAAGTAGCGATCGGGATTCGATCGCCAATTTTAAGATTTAGCAAGGATTGAAGAAAATTTATTTGTACGCGGAAGACATCGGTACGTTACGAACCTGCAAGTTCCTATGCATCTGCTCCCACGGGATACTCTTCAAATGGAAGGGAAATTATATTTGCGATAATTTTACCGCACTCTCTCATCCACTGTTCTTTCGTATCGTTATAACCATCCATACTGAGTAAATAGGCTGGGGAATTTTGGTTCGTTTTTGTTGCTAGTAGTAAGATGTACCCAGAACCTTTGGCGGGACCGACCGGAGCGAGAACGATCGCATCACATTCAGCAATTCTGTGGGAAATCTCTCGGGTTCGATGATAAAACGAAAAAAATCCTTCTTCGCAAGCCCCCGAAAATAAGATATGGACGTTCGGATAGAGTCGTTCGTATTCTGCCACAATTTTGTTTCTAAAAGGTTCGGGTATCGGAGGACCTCCACAAATTTCAACGATTTCGCTAATCGGAGGGAATTCTATCGGAAAGTGTTCCATTGATGTAAGAATTCAGATGTAGGTGCGATAAACATTACTTCGATCGATATTTAGAAATTAAGCTTTTTAATTATTTCTTAAAAATTTAGTTTTTGATAGAAATATACAATCTTAGCGCTTTAGATTCTGCAAAGAGCCAGTGATAAAAAAATTCTATCACTTGAAACAATTTTAAATAAATTTTTTCCTCAGTTCCGGATACTAATAGGTCATCTTCGTAGAAGGGAAAGTAATGCTCGATCCCAAGACTTGATGATGACTCGCACTTCACTTTTTCAGAGCAAAAACTCACAACTTCAAACCAGTTCCGTCTCTGGACTTTTGCGCCAGTTTTCTCAACATTTAGACACTCGATCGCCTTCCCACCGCACCCTCGTTTTCATTGACGAACGGGTTAGCGCACCTCACATTCTTGCGGCTGGGGTTCGCGAAGGCGTGTCCGTGGAAATGGTACGGGTCGATCGCGATGGAGTCGCACAAATGACCGATCGCCTGCGGGAATTCGCCGCCCAGCACGGACGACTCGACGCAGTTCATATTTGTTCCCACGGCAATCCCGGTCAACTGTATCTGGGCAACACCACCCTCAACACTGAGACGATCGCCAGTCACCGCAACCCATTGAAACAGTGGCGGCAATTCCTCGCCCCCAATGCCAACCTCCTCCTCTACGGCTGCGAGGTGGCTGCGGGCGAGGGATTTTATTTCGTTCGCCAACTCAGTTGGCTGACAGGGGCCAAAATTGCCGCTTCGGTCGATCGAACCGGAAGTGTTGCCAACGGGGGAACCTGGAATCTAGACTTTACCACCGGACAGATTACCGAACCCCTGGCATTTACCCCGGAAATTATCGCTACCTACGCCGGAACCTTTGCCATTTTCACCGTTAGCAATAACGACGATAGTGGGGCGGGTTCTTTGCGCGAGGCGATCGCCAACGCCAACAGCGGCGATACGATTCAATTCGATCCGAGTCTGGCGAACCAAACCATTACCCTCACCAGCGGTGAGATAACGGTTGGCGTGGGCAAAGATATTACGATTGATGGTTCGGGGGCAGACAATTTAACCATTAGCGGCAACAACGCCTCGCGGATTTTTCGCATTCGATCGACCTCAGTTAACCCCACCGACATCACGATCGCCAATCTCAACCTCACCAAAGGCTACACCGCAGAACAAGGTGGGGCGATCGTCACCGAACACCAAACCAAACTCATTATCGACAATGTAGACTTTACCAACAATACGGCCGACGATGGGGGCGGGGCGATTTTCAGTGCTTTTGAAGGACGGCTGACGGTTTCCGATAGTCGGTTTGAAGGTAACGAGGCAACAGCCGGGAACGACGAACGGGGGGCCGGGGCGATCGGCTTTCGCGGCCCCGATCGACTGACGATTACCAACAGCGATTTTATCGATAATCGCGGCATCGTTGGCGGGGCGGTGAACAGTCTCAACGGGGAACTGATTGTCGAGAACTCTCGATTTATCAACAACAACACCCTGGCAGCCACCTTCGATACTGGAGAAACTCGCGCCTTCTTACGCGGGTACGGTGGGGCGATTTACACCGATCGCGCCAGTACCCGGAATCCCGACACCTCCGGGACGATTCGCATCACCGATAGCGTGTTTGAAGGCAATAGCGGCCGGGCGGCTGGTGGGGCGGCTTATTTCTTTACCGATCCGCGCGATCGGGTGATTATTGAAGGCAGTACTTTCGACGGCAACGAGTCGAAAGCCCTCGAAGGCGGTGATGGTGAAGGGGGCAACGCTGGGGCCGTTATCGTCCTCACCGATAGCGGAGAAACCAACCGAGGACTCACCATCGAAAATACGACCTTCGCCAACAATACTGCCGCCCAGCAAGGGGGCGCGTTGTGGCTGATGCGCACCCCCACCACCATTACCAATACCGTATTATCGAGTAACGAAGCGACCAATAACTTTGGCGGGGCGATGGCGATTTACGAAGCCCCGATCGAAATTAGCTACACGACGATCGCCAACAACCAAGCCCAATTTTCCGGCGCGTTCTCTCAAAACGATCCGAATCTGGCCACGGTATCGAACACCATTTTTGCCAACAACACCTCAAACGAACTTGGGGTCTCCTTCAATAACAACCCCCAAACCAATCGCCCGATTAACGATGGCGGTAACAACATCCAATCTCCTGGAGATCCGGCGATCGCCCCTGGGATAACCCAAGTCGATCCCCAATTGGGACCGTTGCAAGTTGTCGATGGGGTCTTGGTACACCCCCTCCAGGCTGGCAGTCCGGCGATCGATGCCGGGGCGAATTCCGGCGTGACGACCGATCGTCGCGGCGCAACTCGTCCCCAAGATGGCGATCTCAACGGTAGCGCGATCGCCGATATCGGGGCGTTCGAGTTTGGCGGGACAACCGATGGTGGCAATGGCGGTGGTGATGACGATGGCCGTGATGGCGGCGGAGATGGTGGCGATGGTGGTGATGGTGGCGGAGATGGTGGTAGTGATGGCGGAGATGGTGGTAGTGATGGTGGTAGTGATGGTGGCGACATGCTACCCGCAGATGATAGCCCTTGCGAGACGATCGTCAAACCCACCTTACCCAACATCGAACAGTTACTCGTCGAATTGCGGCAAGGTGATGACGATGCCCTCCAACTCGGGACTTTGCAAGACGACTTCCTCTCCGGAGACGGTCAACCAGACATCATTTTTGGCGATGAGGGTAGCGATGCCATCCTCGGTGGCGGCAACAACGATATTCTAGTGGGAGGTGACGGCGCTGATGACGGTTCGACCGGAGAAGAACGAGACGTACTCTACGGTAATTTCGGCAACGATACCCTCTCTGGTGGCATCGATAACGATTTGCTGCGAGGCGGACAGGGGAACGATCTTGCCTATGCCGATGATGGAGATGATTGGGTTTGGGGCGATTTAGGCGACGATACCCTTTCCGGTGGTGACGGCAACGATGTCGTGGTTGGCGGTAGCGGCACGCCGACGAACGGTCAAAGCGATCTAGACTTAATGTTCGGTGGCGCGGGAGATGACGCGATGCTGGGAAATACTGGCAGCGACACGATGTATGGCGAAAACGGAAACGACATCATGGCAGCCGGACAAGGGGCAGATTTGCTCTTTGGGGAAGCAGGAGAGGACGTGCTGTACGGAGATAAAGGCAACGACACCGTTTGTGGCGGTGAGGGGAACGATCTCCTTATCGGCGGCAACGGCAGTCCGATCGCCATTGGTGCTGATGGGGAGCAAGATCGCCTCTGTGGCGGCGAAGGAAACGATACCGTTCTGGGGAATGAAGGGGCGGACACCTTAAGCGGCGATGCCGGAAACGATGCCCTCTTCGGCGGGAAGGATAACGATCTTATCTTTGGTGGGGTTGGAAACGATCGCCTCAGTGGAGATGGGGGCAACGACAGCCTATCAGGCGGCGATGGCAGCGATCGATTTAGCTTGGCAACGGGCAAAGGAACCGATACGATCGTCGATTTCGTCGTCGGTGAGGATACGATCGAACTCACCGGAGGTCTGACATTTGCCCAGTTAACGCTCTCGCAGTCCGGGAACGATACCACGATCGCCCTGACCAGTACCGATGAGGTGTTGGCAACATTGACGGGTATCAACTCGACGGCGATCGACGGTGCGAGTTTCGCCACGATTTAAGCCACTCGCGGGACTTTGAAGAAATCCCCCTAATTTGTGCGATGAAACCCATAGCTCACAAAGATTCTAGCCTGGATTCTTGATGAGCGGGTCGGGAAGATGCGATCGTGTTTTTCTCGGAAGGGCGATCGCCATCGAAATAACCTGAAAAATCTTCGTCAGAGCCTGATTTTATTAGATTTCAGGCTCTTTTTCTTAAGCAAGAAACTCTCATATAAAAAAAAGCAAGCCTTTAACAGACTTGCTTTGACGCTATCCATTCTTCAAAAAAGATGAATCGACCCCACGCACGGTTCAACCACCATAAGGTGCGACAGGCGTAAAGCTAGGAACGACCACCTCATCGTTTTGTTTGGTCAACTTGTTGTACAGCCGTTCGGTGTTGGGGAAATTAGCTGCCGGGAGCGTTGGGAAGCGTCGGTACGGAACCGTATCTTCACCAAAGTTCTCCGCATACTCGGGGGTGCTGAGCATGGCGTTGATAAATGCCCGCAGTCCTTGAGTTGCCAAAATTTGATTGTACTTGCGCAATTCGGCTTGGTCGCGAGTGGCGCGGCCGAGGAAGTGCTTGGTTCCCAACTCGATCACTTTGGTGTTCGGATGGGGAGTGTAGAACTCGCGGATGTAGAGTTCCGAACCGCCCAAACCTTCCATAAACTCCTTCACCGAAATCTGACCGTTCCCCAAGCGGCTTTCGAGAGAGGTAAACTCGGGCTTGGTCACGTAGGGATCGATATCGCGCTCGAACACCTGACGGTAAGCGGCTTTGATGATGGTTTTGAGTGCCACCTTGTCGGCCGTGTTCGTCAGTTTGAAGATCTTCGATTGCTCGCGACGCTTGCTGACCCCTTGCTGGACGCGGAATGTCGTGTCCGGTTCGGAAGAAATCGGCTGTGCCGGAGTTCCCAACTCGACGAAGCGAGGGGTAACTTCTGGGGTGACGAGCATACCCGTCCCTTCCATATTCGTCGGTTTCCGGTAGCGCATCGCTTGACCTGCCGGGGTGAGGTAGCGCTCGTAGGGAATGGTATCTTCCCCAAATGCCTCTGCATACTCGGAGGTATCGAGAATAGAATCGATCAGGGCGTAGAAGCCTTTCTTGGCACAAATATCGTAATACGAATTCATTTCCGCACGCCCGTAGGTGGGACGACCGAGCAAGCGCCGATGGATGTATTCCACTGCTTTGCAAACGTACAAGCTATCCCAATACAGCTTGCGGAAGGTACTCGATTTTGCCAGAATGCGGACGAACTCTTTCATCGTAATTTCACCGTTTTCCAGGCGAGTTTCCGCACTCTCCAGCCGCTGGGAGGCATAGACATCGCGACCGAAAACTTGACGGTAAGCAGCACGAATCAGAGTTTGAGTGTTGGTTTCCGAGAACTGAGTTCCCGTATTTTGATCGAGTTTGAAGACTTTGGGTCCGAGGCTTCCTGGTGCTTTACCCCGCGCGCTGGGATTGCTCAGTTGGTTCTCGATGCCCGCACCCTGACGGATGAGAACCCGACGGGTATCTTTAGCAAACGGGGCGGGGGCGGTTTTGGGATCGCGGGATTCTTTGGGGAAGATCGCGCCGAATTGAATTTCGAGGGGATCGTTTCCGGTTCCGTAGACGTGGCGATCGGGCAAAGGTTGCTGGTAGGCCGCGTAAAGTGTAATCAGTTGCGGCACTTTGCGGAACGGCGCGCTGAAGTTGAACAGGTCGAACTGCGGGCCCCAGTTGCGACATTCTTGGGCTTCTTGACCGAATCCGCGCAGGTAGGGGACGGTTTCTTCGCCGAAGTAGTCGGAATATTCCTGAGAATCGACCAGGGCATCTACCAAGGCTGGCAGACCGCCTTCAGAGACGATCGAAAAATATTTTTGCACTTCCTCGCGAGAACTCGGGGCGCGACCGAGAATGTGCCGGAACGCCAACTCTAGGGCGCGGCTGTTGATAAACGGCTCGAAGAACTGCTTGCGGTACAAGGGAGTCTTGCACAGGCGGCGGATAAACTCTTTCATCGAGATTTCGCCGTTCTTCACCTGAGATTCGAGGTAAGAGACGCTCAAACCGTAGGCACGGGTGATATCGCGCTCGAAAACCTGTCGGTAGGCGGCTTTGACGATATCCTGCTTTTCCGTACTCGATAGACCCGGCTTCATGGCGTACTTGACGCGCTTTTCCGAGGCGTTGAAGTAAATTTGCGGCAGTTCGAGGCCTTGCAGGTCGCTGCTCGGACGCTGCCGCAGTTTGTTGGATGGGGTCGCGGCCTTAAATTCCGAGATGACCACATCGAAATACTGTTCGACGATTTCTTTGGCTTCCTCATCGCCGAAATAACCGATGGAAGCTTGGCGCATCGCTTGCAAAGCAACGAGTGTCGCTGCTGTCGAACAGGCGTTTTCAATAATTTCTCGCAACCCCCGTACGTTCACCGCAATGATATTCGGGTCTCCCGCAACGATCGCGTAAGTGACGTAGCGCAAAAACCAGCTCAAATCCCGCAAGGACTTGGCCATGTTGCTCGGACCGTAGCGGGTTACGTCGATGGGTCGGAACCCTGCGGGAACCGTACCGCTAGTGGGGGTGAGGAAGAGCTGCCGCAGACCGCCAAAGATACCGCCGCCGCCACCGCTGCCACTTTCTGCGTAGGTTACGGTTCCCAAGCTCATCCCTTTTGAAGTGTCCATGGTTTCGCCAGCCATGGTCTTGACGGGTTCGGGGGCCGCAGGACGTTCTAAAAACGCCATCGGAGAGCCACCGGTAAAGATGCGATTGGCGGCTCGAGAAACGATCGTTTCTGAATTCTGCGTCAGAATCTGCGCGATTTCGGTGCGCTTGGTTCCAGAATTAAAAAAGGTTTGTAATTCACCCAGTTCGGCTCTGCCGAGAAACCGATCTTGCTGTTCGGCTTGCGAAATAGTTGCAACGGGAACGGTTCTGTATATTTGTTGGCGAACCTGGGTGGTTCCACCACTGGCCTTAACACTCATTATGATGATTTTAGAAAAACGACAGGGGTTGGAAAGGAGATAAGGCAAGGACTAGACGGCGCTCGCCCTTATTCATCCTATTATTTTTAGGATTCAAACTTTCGGTCTTATGAGATATCGATCGGTTAAGAAATGTATCAACTGAATTTTTTCGATCTGACCTATAGTTGGGTCAATTTCCCGGTGTCATAATACGAGATTTCGGGGCACTTTCTGAGAAAGCGCAAAGTTTTGTTACTTTCGCCAGGGTATGGGGGAGATGCTCCGGACGTGGAGACGCGGGGACGCGGAGACGCGGAGACACGGAGACGCGGAGCTGGGGGAGGTGAGGGAGGTGAGGAAGATGGGGGAGGTGAGGGAGAGTAAATGCAAGATACGCGCATTCTCCCTTGTCTCCTTGTCTTCCTCTTCCAAAGAGCAGTAGACAGTTATGGTGAGTGGCACAAGGCGATCGCCTCGGAGGAATGGAAGACCCCAAGCTTCAGCAGCCTTCAGATTCGAGGGTTATAGCGTTTAAACTCCCATTGTCTTCCAGTTGAGGTGGTTCGTCGATGCCTGGGTCGCTCATAAAATCGATGTCCCGATCGCAAAACTGTATCGCACCCCCCACGTCCCGCTCTCCCCTGCGGATAAGCTGAGGAAGTTCGTTATCACTCGCCAACATTCGATCGTGACTAGCACTCTTAACAAGCCTCCTCTCCCCGACTCGGAACTGCCAACCCTAACCCCAGCGATCGTCCAACGGGCGCGCGAAGGGTGGGAAGCTGCGAGTGACAGCCGAGTTCGCCAAGCGATCGATCGGGCGTTCGAGAAGCTGCAAGCGCGGGTTGAAGGGGGGTCGGACGGTCGAGTGAGCGGGCGTATCCGGCAGTGGGCGATGCGATCGTTCGTACGGGGTCTGTTCCGAGTGCGAGTCGAAAATCTCGAACGCTTACCCGAGGAACCCTTTCTCCTAGCAGCCAACCACCTCAACCACATCGATCCGCTGCTGTTACTCGCAGAACTGCCCACATCGCCCTACACCTACATCCTCGGAGATGCTCGCTCTCTCTACAATCGTCGCTGGAAGCGATTTTTTCTGGCGATCTCCCAAGGCGTGATTCCCCTGTATCGACGGTGGAAAGAAGAACTAGCCGTCATTGAGGGGGCAAAATCCGGGCGAGAAGACCTGGCGGAGTTAGCCATCGAAATCGAGCGGGACGTGCCCGATGGCAAGTCCATTGAAATGTTGCGGCAAATCGATCGAATCGCCCAAAGTATTTTCGCCGATGGAGATAGTTTGATGTTGTTTCCCGAGGGGAAATTGGGCAGTACAGAAGGAGAGTTACTGCCCCTAAAACGAGGTGCTGTTACCTATGCCCTGCGATCGGGCGTGGCGATCGTACCAGTAGCTTTGGTAGGGACGAAACATTTGTATCTGCGCAAAGAACTGGTCGTCCGCATCGGCGAACCGTTGCGCTTTTCACCCAGCAAGCGCCCGAAAGCCAGCCAAGTGACCGCTGCGACCGTTGCCTTACAGCAAGCGATCGAAGATTTATTACCCCAAGCCTATCGAGAACCTCAAAAACGTCAATTTTTGAGCGAATTTCTCAATCGGATGTTTTTGTGATTGGTTAATAGTGAACGGTCAATTCTTCAAGGCGATGTCTTCGTACCGATGCGTATCGATGTTAGAGCGTATCGTCTTGCCGATCGCACCCGACCGTTACGACCGCACGCTTTGACGCTTGGGATCGAGACCGGAACACTAACCGCAGACGACAGACTCAAAACTTATCAGTATCAACCCATGAACGAACTCGATCTAGCTTTTTTACCCGCCCTCGAACAAGCCAAGCTCATTCGCACCAAAGCCATTTCGCCCTTGGAATTGACCCAAATTTACCTCAAGCGGATCGATCGACTTAACGATCGCCTCGGCAGTTATTTTAGCGTGGCAACCGAAAGGGCGATCGCCGATGCCAAAGCCAAAACCGAACAGCTCGCCCAGACCGCAGATTTAGCTCAACTCCCCCCCTTCTTTGGCGTTCCCATCTCCATTAAAGACCTGACCGCCGTGAAAGATTTGCCCTGGAGTCGGGGAGTCGCCGCTCTGCAAAACGAGATTGCCGGACACGATACCCAAGTCGTCGCCCGCCTCAAGCAAGCGGGTTTCGTTATCCTCGGCAAAACCGCCACCTCCCAAGTCGGTTCCTTTCCCTACACCGAACCTCCCGGATTTCCCCCCGCTCGCAATCCCTGGAATTTAGACTACACCCCCGGTGGTTCCAGCGGCGGGGCAGCGGCGGCCCTAGCGGCTGGATTGTGTCCGATCTCCCAAGGTTCTGACGGCGGCGGATCGGTACGCGGTCCGGCCGCCTGTTGTGGGGTGGTGGGTCTCAAACCGTCGCGGGGTCGGGTATCGAGCGCCCCAGTCGGCGAGCAGTTTGTCGGGCTGGCTACCAACGGTCCGATCGCTCGAACGGTCGCCGACGCGGCGGCGATGCTGGATTTGATGTCGGGTTACGTCACGGGCGATCCCTATTGGTTGCCCGATCCCGAGCGATCGTTTCTCGATGCCACCCGCCAACCCGTCGGTTCTCTGCGGATTGGTTTCGCCACGGAGTTTCCCGGTTTGGGCAAAGCGACTCCTCCCCTCGAAGATGCGGTGATGCGTACCTTACAGCATCTCGAAGACCTCGGTCACGTCGTCGAACCTAGAACCCTCGACGTTCGCAATATCACTGCCGCTTTTACGGCCATCTGGCAAACCAATGTCGCCACCCTCGGCATTCCCCCGGAAATATTGAGTCCGATGAATCGTTGGAATGCCGAAAATTGCGTGGACATTGGGGGATTCGTGCAGGCGAAAACTCAGCTACAAATCCTCTCGCGTCAGATCGTCGCCCAGTTTGCCGGTCTCGACGTACTGGTTACGCCGACTTATTTGCACCCCACGATTAAGGTTGGAGAATGGGCCGATTTGCCTCCAGAAGCCACCTTGCAAAAAATCATCGACTGGATCGTACCCTGTCCTCCTTTTAATGCCACCGGACAACCGGCAATTTCCCTGCCTGCGGGATTCGACGAGAATGGTTTGCCCATCGGAGTGCAACTGGTGGGGCAACCCGCTGACGAAGCCACGTTGCTAGCTGTTGCCGCCCAATTAGAAACGGCGGGACTTTGGGGCGATCGCCGTCCGGAGATTGCCGAGTTGGTTTAATCTTGCGTCAGGCGCTCGATAAGATAGTTTCACCGCGAGAGTGGGGAACGGGGATAGAGAGCAGGCAATCGCGGGGGAGGCAACAAGTACTGA
>JAXHUC010000160.1:0-14493 GCA_034189805.1 Cyanobacteriota bacterium | reverse complement strand
AAAAGATGTAAGGGCGGGTTTTGACTTATAACTTTAGGCAAGTCTCCCAAGATATTGCTAAACCCGCCCCTACAGATTGTTACCCTAGCTGTATCTAAAATCCCACCTAAATTCTTACAAAAGATTTAATAATGTTTCGGTCATATTCGCTTTACGAGCGGTCTTAACTGTAAGCTTACAATAATACTATTTTAAGACTACTTCAAGAGTTGTACGATATCCACGGAAATTTCTAAAAATGCTAGCGGGACGATTGCCCCTTCAGTCAAGACCCACTCGATCGTATAGCTTCGATCGCTTGGTTCTCGAAAGACGTGGAGTTGCTTTGCGTTAACGTTAACAACCCAATACTCTGGAATTTTCGCTCGCGCGCAGGCTTGCTTTTTCTCATTCAAATCATAATCTAAAGTAGAGCGAGAAATCTCCACCAACCAAAAGATTTCTTCAGGCTCGGGATGACGCGATCGATACTGCTCTCGAGGCAATTGAACGATCGCAATATCGGGTTGAGGTTCGGAATCAGGTAAGGAAATAGGATGAGCTTCGCGCACCCATGCCAAGCCAGAAAGCAACCCACGCAAGTACTCCGCCGTCCCCTCCGTGAGAAAAGCCTGAAAAGGACCTTCTGGTGGCATTTCAACAAGATCTCCTTCGAGAAGTTCAACACGGCGATCGGCAAAAAATGCCAGATCGATGAGGCGATGGTATTCCTCAACTGTCCATTTCAAACAGGTTTTCATGGTTGTTATAACTAGGCCTTCGCGGAATGGAGATTGAAGCCGTTAAACTGAGTCGTTTATCATCGATGTTATTTTATCTCGATCGCTAACTCAGTCAATTTCTGGTAAACCTCAGTGCCACTACAAATGAGAAATATCGCAGTTACTAATACTGTTTAGGACACAAGTGACTGCG
Source organism: Cyanobacteriota bacterium (assembly GCA_034189805.1). Taxonomy (GTDB): domain Bacteria; phylum Cyanobacteriota; class Cyanobacteriia; order Cyanobacteriales; family Geitlerinemataceae; genus Zarconia. The sequence goes on along the minus strand of JAXHUC010000160.1, from coordinate 13,578 downwards.
GTCGGGAAAAGCAGAAGAGGCAGAGAAGAATTACCCAATCTTGCCTTCTTTTCCCCGTTCCCTCTTCAATTAAACCGAACCTTTGATTCCGAACGACTCAAGTGAGAGGTATCCCCATCGAGTTCCATCACCCATCGATCGTCTTGGCGAACCAGCTTCACCAAACAGCACAGAGAAGCTGTAATTTCTCGATATTCCTCCAATAGACCGATCGCCGCACCCACCACCGACGCACCATGTCCGACCCATAATAAATCCGTGGAATACTCGGCGACTAACCGTCGTGCGGCTTCTGCGGTGCGCTGCCAGCAAAGTTCGTCGGATTCGGGATATTGAGGTTGCAACAGAGAACGATAACTTAAATCAATTCGGGGAAAACGCGCTTTCAAGGTTTCCGGGGACAGCGTTTCGGGCATCGCACTCATCCATTCTGGGTTGAGCCATTCGCACAAACCCCACTCTAACTTAATCGGTAAATCGAGGATTTCCGCAACGTAATTCGCCGTTTGCACCGTCCGCAAAAAGGGAGATGCAAAAATGTGAGTAATGCCTTCTGGTTGCAGGCGATCGCCCAATTCTCGAGCTTGAACTTCGCCATCGTCGGACAGATGGGGATCGTAGGGACGATCGGCCGTATCGAACCATTCGGGACGAACGAAATCAATTCGATTTCCGTGTCTGGCGATCCAAATTGTTTGAGTCATCAATCGGTGTGGTGTTTTCCAATGCTATCAAACCACAAAACCTTTACACTTTGTCGCCATCGATTCGGATCGTTGGTAAAAGATTAAAATGGCGGGCGCGCTAATGGCGGAATGCTTGTTTAAGGAAACAGGAAATTGGGCAATCCGATCGAACTTACAATTCCCGAGAGGATTGCTGCTGATAGGCAAGATAGATTGCTTCTAAAAATATGTCGGTTGTTGTTTTTTGGGGAAGTCGTTCGAGTTCGACGATCGCTTTAACTTTTACCGCGAGTTCTTGACTCAACTTCGTTTTAGCTGCTGGCAGCATTCCCCGTCGCCGTCGTAAATAAGTCCGAATGACCGCAAAATCATCGGGGAGTAAGGCTCGGATGTTGGCAGATTTGACGAGGCGTTCGGCTAAAGGTTTGGCGCGATCGTCCAAGAGAATCTCGGTGGAAGTGAGGGGTTGTTCTTCCTGAACCACGAGAGTTCCAGCCAGCATATCTCCCAATCGCTTTTCTTGTTTGCCCAGGAGAATGAGAAGCGCGCCCAGAAACAGGATATCGTCGATCGGTCGCAATAGCGATCGCAAAGTCGCTTGCACCAAGCCACTGGGTCGGCCGTCATCGCAAATCACGCGAATTTTGACCCATCGCTTGCCGGGAGTTTGTCCCTGCCAGAACGTTTCAAAAAAGACGAAATAGCCGACATAAATTCCATAGGAAAGTAGACCGAGAATCGCGAGTATCCAAAGTTCGATATTCTCAACTCTTTCTAAGAAAGTAAAGGGTAGATCCTCAACAGATTCGGCTAAATAGCCACCAATGATGAAGGTTAACAATAAGAGTATCCACCACAGAATGTAGTCGATCGCATAGGCAAAAGCTCGATTGCCAATTCCAGCGAGGGTCAACTCTAGCTCGATACTTTCTGGAGTTTGTAGGGAAATCCGATTTAAAAGACTCATAACCCAGAGGAAAAGACAAATGGCATAAATCTAGTTGTTTAATTTAGTTGTTTGGAGTATGAATCACGTTAATCAAAGAGCGCGATCGCTCAGGTTGAGGTCGATTCCTTCTTTCCGAGTGCGAAGGTCGTAGTACATCACAGATTTTAAGGCTTGCCAGAACGGCAGAATAAAGACATTCAGTACCAGAATGATGAGAAAGAACATGAGTGCGGCAAGTCCAACACTTTGCCAAATTTCGGCTGAAGGAATAGTCGCTAATTCTCCTGGCAGAAAAAAGCCAGACTGCACTAAATTAAAGATGATGAAGAAGAAAGGAACTGCGGCTAAAATATACGGAGGTGATGAAATGAGAGTTGCAATTAAAAAAGCTCCTTGAATTCGAAAAATTGAGCCGTTACTTAACTTGAAGCTTCGATCTAGGGCTTGAGTGGCTATTAGATTGGGTTCGATGGCGACTGGAACTTCAACAATAAAATAGTAGGCATAAATATAGAGATAGATCTCGAAGAAAATTAGGCGAATGACTAGATTCAAAAGAACGAAAAGTAAAGCCAGCCCAGAATCACCCAATCCCAAAAATAATTCTAAGGGTAATAAGATAAAATTTTGAGCGATCGTTAAACCCAAATTAACAACGAAAAGCAGCAATTGCAGTAAGAATTGCACCCATAGAAATCTCCACATTTTCGGATTGAGAGCACCGATTGCTTCTGGAGTTGTTTCAGGTCGATCGACGAGAAAACTGAAGATAATACGCGAGATGAGAGCTGTATTCAGTAAAGATTTTGCCGAGCAATAAAACCAAGCAACTAAACCTAATGGAACGATAACGATCCAGATGAAAGGGTTGATTTGATTGTAGGCAGCAAAGGCGAAAAGGGGAAAGATCGTAACGAATGGTAGCGCGGCCCAAGATGTTGCTTTGAGTGCGATGCCTAAGTAGACTTTGGGACGATCGCGATAGAGGCGAATCGCAGAACTCACAATATTCCCAACACTCATCGGGGCGATCGGGGCGTTTGGGCTACTATCTGGAACCATATATTACCATCTCCAGTTAAGGTAAGGAAGGAAGTCATTGATATCTTAGACGACCCTCAGCAAAAGCCGCCGCAAGTATTAGAAAAACTTCATGAACGTTCAACGCTGGATCGCTCGACGGGAACCGAACTGGAAACAACTTGATGCATTACTAACCAAGAGGGAAAAAAAAGGGCTGAGTGCTTTGAGTGCGAGTGAAATCGCTCAAATGGCAAGTTTGTATCGATCGGTTTGTGCCGATCTCGCACGGGCGCGCACTCACAATTTAGGTACAACTTTAGTCCGAGATTTACAACGGCTTGTCTCCAATGGTTACAATCAAATTTATCAGGGTTCGCGCCAACAAGAATGGCAAAAAGTTTGGGAGTTTTGTTGTTGGGGATTTCCTCAAATCGTGCGCCAAAGTTGGGGATATATTGCGGCAGCAACGGCAATTTTTCTGGTTGGAGCGCTGGTTGCTTGGTGGTATGCTTGGCAAGATCCGGAATTCATTTCATCGATCGTACCGTCCCAGCTCATCGAACAGGTTCGCGATCGCCAAGACTTGTGGATGGATTCGATTGTCGGTAACGAACCTATCGCATCGAGCAATATCACGACGAATAATCTTCAAGTTTCTTTTGGAGCAGTGGCGGGAGGCATGACCCTCGGTGCCTATACCGTCTATATTTTGGCGTTCAACGGACTGCATATTGGGGCAATTGCGACTCTCGTGGGCCAAAACAACCTCGCCTACCCATTTTGGGCGTTTGTTTTCCCCCACGGTTCTCTGGAGTTACCCGCTATTTTTTTTGCTGGGGGTGCGGGATTGACGATCGCTCGAGGGCTTTTATTTCCGGGACGATATCGGCGGCTGGTGGCGTTGCGCGTCTACGGTTCCCAAGCCGCACAATTGGTTTTTGGTATCGTTCCCATGCTCGTTCTCGCAGGTATTATTGAAGGTTTCATCTCTCCCAATCCCGCAATTCCCGATGGGTTTAAGTATGTATTTGGTACGGGAGTATTTGTTGGTTTCGTTCTATATTGCACCCGAAAAAAATAGTAATTACATCGTTTTTTTGTAAGGATTCAGGACGAGATTTCAGATACAGTTTGGGTGACAATGGGTAGGGGCGGGTTTTGTCTAAAAATCTCCAGCAAGTTTCCCAACATCTATCCAAACCCGCCCTTACAGATTTTTTCGCTCTTGCCTGACACCTGAATCCTTACGTTTTTTTTAATATTTAATTTAGCGATCGTACTAATTTTTCATCTAATAAATTCAGTAAATTTACTGATGGTAAGATTGTGACGATCGACCCAATGACACATGCAAGATAGCGCTTTAAAATAAAAGTGTAAACATTCAGAAAAACTCTCGTTCGACCGAACGAACCCGGTCAAAAAATCTCAAGTCAAATGTGACTTCAATTGTCTGAAGAGTGGTTAGATTCGGGGTGTCGGTCTTAGCTAAATTTCAACGCTCGACTCCTAGGAGCGTGCCATTCGTCTTCAGGCTGTGGGTGTAACGCAACACGAGAAATATACAGATCGAATTTGCATTTCGGCGTGAAATTTTTCCGTTCGAGTTGCAATTCGAGTTGCAATCTATAATTTATAGCTCGCTTATGACTTTAAGCATCAACCGACAGACATCTACCCAAAACACCCCACCTGTCAAACCGCCCTCTCGACTTTCATCCCCTGACGACCCACTCGCCGCACTTCAAGAGCTATTACTCGGTTCAGAAGTCAGCCAGTGTCAAGAAATGCTCGCCTATCTCAAATCAAGCCAAACCGATATATCTAACAACCGTCAGGGCGAACCGGAGTGGCTTTCTCAACTGTCCGCGCGCCTCGAACGACGGCTGGGAACTCAGCTTCTATTTTCTCAGGGAAAGTTTTCCCAGGCACTGGGGGTGCAAATCGAGCAGATCGTCTGCCATCAGCTCAAAAATCATTTGAGACAGGGGTCGATCGAAGAAATCAATGCGGCGATCGCCACCCTCGCCGAACAGCAACCCCAGGCTCTGGCAACGTCTTTAGCACCGATCGTTTCCGAAGCCATCATCGGGCAGATCCAGCTCGATCGCAACGCCCTTTCCACGGCACTTGCCCCGGTTATCGATCGAGCCATCCAAAATAACGCCGAGCAAAGTGGAGACTCGATGAGCGAGGCGATCGCCCCGATTTTACCCCCGGCGATCGCCAAACGCATTCAAGACAAACCCGACGAAATGGCACTGGCGATCGCCCCGGAAATGGCGGCAGCCTTCAAAGAGCAAATCCGCATCAGTGCCGAAGCGGCGATCGACGCATTCTATCCGATTATTGGCGATACCGTCGCCAAAGCGATCGCCGAAACCATGCGCGAGGTAAACGATAAAGTCGAAAACGCCCTCAGCTTCGAGACGATTTCTCGCAAAATCCGCGCCAAAATTAAAGGGGTTTCGGAGTCGGAACTGCTCCTCGCCGAAGCCGCTCCCTTTTCGATTCGGATGGTGTTTCTAATTCACAAACTCTCGGGTTTGACGATTGCCTCGGCGCAACCGACGGAGAATCCAGACGATCCAGAATTTGAATCGGACATGGTGGCGGGAATGCTCACGGCCATGCGCAGTTTCGTCTCCGAATACGTCTCGGCAGCAGATGGGAACGGGGAGTTGAACGACATTACTTACGGCGATTCCAAAATTTTCCTCGAAGTCGCCGGACACAGCTATCTTGCCGTCGTCACCGATGGAGAACCCTCCAAACGCTACATCAACCGAACGCGGCAAGTGTTTCGAGCGATCGTGCGCGACTACGACAAAGAAATTGCCACCTTTGAAGGCGATCGAGACAGCATTCCCGACGGCTTGCAGCAAAACTTGGCAACGTTACTCGATACGAGCGGCAAACCCCCGCGCAAGGGGCCACCCGCCTTAGCCGTTATCGGGGTGCTGCTTTTCGGGGCGATTTCCATCCCCTGGGGACTGTGGGAATATCGGAACCATCTCGATCGAAAAGCAACCGATCGCCTTAACAGCGCCTTGTTTTCGACCCCAGAACTTTCCGTTTACGGACTTCAAGCCCAAGTTCGACGAGAGACGATCGCCCTCACCGGACGAGTGCCCGATCCGACCTTGAAAACCCAAGCTGAAGCCATCGTCGAATCCATCGAACCGACGCTGAACTTAGACAGCCAAATCGCCACCATCGACGTTCCCCCTTACTCCGGGTTAACCGCAGCGGAAGTCGAGCGAACGGTCGAGATTTTCAACGAACGGGAAGGAAACGCGATCGCCGCAGCTTACGATCCAACTGGCGATCGAGGACGGGTCTCGGTGAGCGGAATCGTTGCCAATCCGGCTGAAGCTCAACAAGCGACCCAAGCCTTTGGTAAAATTCCCGGTATCGAATCGGTTACCAATACTGTCGGCACTCAGCCGATGAAAATCGATACGCGAATTTACTTCAAACCCGGTTCGAGCGACATTGAATCGATCGACTTGGAGACGAAATTAACTTGGATCGAACGCTGGCTGGCGAACAACCCCCAAAAGGGTTTAGAAATTATCGGCTATAGCGATGAATTCGGCCCGATCGAGGAAAATCAGCAGTTATCCTTGCAACGAGCGTTGGCCGTCAAAGCCATTCTGCTCGAGCGGCAAATCGATCCGGCCAGGCTGAAGGTTTCGGGGAAACCCCACGCGCCGCAAGATGTTGCGTCCGACGCACCCTCGTGGTCGAAAAGATGCGTGTCCTTTTTCCCCATTTCTCAATAAATAGAGGATTTATCAGACATCACAACTAAAATGCATTTATGGTTAGCTCTTCAAATCCGAAAAAATTCGTTCCCCCTCATATCGAGTACATAATTCTCAACTCCGATTTGAGAATTGTTGAAGTCTCCCCAGGAAGCGAGCGATTTGTCGAAGACCCTACTCAAATTGACATCGATTCCCAGATCGGCATTGGGTTTCCCGAACTGTTCGGATTGGAAGATCTTTTTCGGGATATTTTACTCGGCGATCGAGAACAATTTGCCCTCAAAGGTATTAGCCGACATTTTCCACCCGATCGCTCGTTTTTCTTAGATATCTACATCATCTCCCACCGGCAAGATGGCAATCGACTCGTTCTGTTTCTCGAAGAAGTCACCGATCGAATGGCTTTGGAGCAAACGTTAGTTCAAGCATCGAACGAAATGACGCTGCTCGTCGATCGCCTTTCCATGTCCGAAGCCTATACCGAAAGTATCGTCATGTCCATGGCCGATGCCTTACTCGTGACCGATCTCTCGGGGACGATCCAAAAAATCAATCCCGCCACCGTCACCCTACTCGGTTACGACGCTTCGGAATTGGTGGGGCAGCACCTCTTAACACTTCTCGACGATCCCAACTTCGACATTGCCGAAATTCAGCGATATCTGCTCGCTGAAGAGGGGGAAATTTTACGAAATATCGAACTGGTTTGCCGTCACCAAAATGGAGAAAACGTAACGATCGCCTTTTCCTGTTCCGTGATTCCCCACGAAGGTCGAGACTGGCAGGAATTGATTTATGTCGGTCGCGACGTAACCAAGCAACTGCGGGCCCAGCAGCGAACTTTGGCGCAATCGCTCGTCACTCAAACCCTCTCCGAGGCGACCGCTATTGAGGATGCGATGCCGAAAATTTTGCAGGGCATTTGCGAACACCTCAACTGGGATTTAGGGGAATTGTGGTTGCCCGATACCGAACCCGACCGACCTCGAGGGGAACGTCCGGCACAGGTGCGTTTGAGTTGCGTGGCGGCTTGGTCCGATCCCTCGGTGAATTTGTCCCAATGGACGATCTCCGCCAGGGAAAGAGCATTTGCCTCTGGTGAAGGGATTCCCGGTCGCATTTGGCAGGTGGGAACGATCGAGTGGATTGCCGATTGGCTGCGCGATCGCCGCTTTAAGCGTCAAGCCTCCTCCGTCGAGCAACCGTTACGCTGTGCCTGCGGCTTCCCGATTAAAATCGGCAACGAAACCATCGGGGCGATCGCCCTATTTTCCCAAGAAGTTCGATCGCCCGATCGGGACTTGATGCGGATGATGGGTTTGGTGGGGGGACAACTCGGGCAATTCGTCCAGCGCAAACGAGCAGAAGCAGCATTGCGCCGACAGCGAGAGCAAACCGAACGCCTGCTGCTGAATATTTTACCGGTCGCGATCGCCGAACGCCTCAAACAAGAAGAGGGGATTATTGCCGAGAACTTCGAGGAAGTGACGGTTTTATTTGCCGATATCGTTGGATTTACGGAACTCTCGGCGCAAATTTCGGCGACGGATTTGGTGCGCCTGCTCAATCAAATTTTCTCGGAATTCGACAAACTCAGCCAGGAACGGGGTCTCGAAAAAATTAAAACCATCGGCGATGCCTATATGGTCGTCGGCGGTCTCCCCAACCCGATGCCGAACAGTGCGGTAGAAACAGCGCAAATGGCTCTGGAAATGCAGCAGGCGGTCGAGCGGTTCAACCAGCGCAGCCACCAACGGTTGAGTTTGCGTATCGGGATTCACACCGGCCCAGTGGTGGCCGGAGTCATCGGCATCAAAAAGTTTAGTTACGATTTGTGGGGAGATACGGTGAATACCGCCAGTCGAATGGAATCCCACGGCATTGCCGGGAAAATTCAGGTATCTGCGGCGACCTACGCGCGAATTCGCCATCAGTTCGTTCTCGAAGAACGAGGCCCGATCGCCGTTAAAGGGAAAGGGGAGATGACGACTTATTTCTTAGTCGATCGCCATGCCACCGATCGAGCCACCCAGACCGATCGAGCTGCTAATCCCGACAGTTCAACCCCGATCGAGCAATTTTGGTTTCCCACTCAGGCACTCGTTTGAGGGGGCTTGGGAGACAAGGGGACAAGGGGGAAGAAGATGACGCGGGGACGCGGGGACGCGGTGAGGGGGAGAATTGGGATTAGATTTAGCCTCTCTTGCCCCCGAAGCCTCCCAAGCCCCCGAAGCCCCCGAAGCCCCTGCCTGAAGATCGAAAAAGCCCGTAAAAATACGAACGCCCGATCGAGAAATAGACTGCTAGAGCATCCGTAAATCTAACCAGATAAGCGATGCAAAAGTTGCAATACTTACAGATTTGAAGAATTCGTTATGGAAATCGCCCCATCCCGAAAACCCTTTTAGAGTGAAGACAATCACTCGACCTACACAGCAGAGTTTGTGGAGATTCTATGACCTTACAAAACTTCGGTCTGATCGGTCTAGCCGTCATGGGCGAAAACCTTGCCCTGAACGTCGAACGCAACGGCTTTTCGATCGCCGTCTACAACCGCACGCCGACGAAAACCGAAGCCTTTATGGCCGATCGGGCCGGTGGTAAAAACGTCAAACCCACTTTTAGCCTTGAAGAATTTGTCGGTTCCTTGGAACGCCCTCGGAAACTGATGGTGATGGTGAAAGCCGGAAAGCCCGTGGATGCGGTCATCGACCAGCTCAAACCCTTACTCGAACCTGGCGATATGATTATCGACGGGGGGAACTCTCTCTACGAAGATACCGATCGACGAGTCGCCGACTTAGAGAGTATGGGACTGCGCTTCATCGGCATGGGCGTAAGCGGGGGTGAAGAAGGAGCGCTTAACGGCCCGAGCATGATGCCGGGAGGCACGAAAGAAGCATACCAAGAAATCGAGCCGATCGTCACTAAAATTGCCGCTCAAGTCGATGACGGCCCTTGCGTCACCTACATCGGTCCCAAAGGCGCGGGTCACTACGTAAAAATGGTGCACAACGGCATCGAATACGGCGACATGCAACTGATTGCCGAAGCCTACGACCTGCTCAAAAACGTGGCCGGACTGAGTAACGATCGCCTCCACGAAGTCTTTGCCGAGTGGAACGCTACCGACGAACTCAACTCTTTCCTGATCGACATTACCGCCAATATCTTCAAGAAAGCGGACGATATGGGCAATGGTTTTCTCCTCGATAACATTCTCGATGCGGCCGGCCAAAAAGGAACCGGACGCTGGACGGTGGTCAGTTCCCTCGAATTGGGCGTTCCCATCCCCACCATCGGTGCGGCTGTCACCGCTCGTATCATGTCTTCTTACAAAGAAGAGCGGATCGCTGCATCGAAACAGCTTTCGGGCCCGAGCGGTAAATTCGATGGCGATGTCGATGCCTTCATCAACAAAGTGCGCGATGCCCTCTATTGCTCGAAAATGTGTTCCTACGCCCAAGGTATGGCATTGATGGGCAAAGCATCCGATGCATTTGGTTACAATCTCAACCTGGGCGAAATTGCCCGGATTTGGAAAGGCGGCTGCATCATCAAAGCCGGATTCCTGGGTAAAATCAAACAGGCCTACGACGAAAATCCCAACCTGGCTAACCTGCTGCTAGCAACGGAATTCAAGCAAACCATTCTCGATCGCCAAACGGCATGGCGCGAAGTCCTCGCCACCGCCAACACTCTCGGGGTTCCCGTCCCCGCGTTCAGCGCCTCCCTCGACTACTTCGACAGCTATCGGCGCGCGGTTCTGCCCCAGAACCTCACCCAAGCGCAACGGGACTACTTCGGCGCGCATACCTACGAACGACTCGATAAAGCGCGGGGTGATTTCTTCCACGCCGAGTGGTTTTAAGGTCGTTTTAGCTTTGTCAAGCGATCGATAATCGATCGCGAACCCGGAGTTGGGGGGTCTCCCCCCAAGCCCCTCTTCGGGCGGACGAAACCTCCATACCCCCTGCGCGCCGCTAATTCTTCTCTAAAAATGAATGGGCGAAGATCGCAGCTTGAGTGCGATCGCGCAGATTTAACCGACTCAAAATACGGGTGATGTGATTTTTGACCGTTTTCTCGCTGATATACAACGTTTGAGCAATTTCTCGATTACTCGCACCCGTGGCAATCAGCCGTAAAATTTCCAATTCCCTTGGGGTGAGTTGTGCGAGTTCTGGGGGAGAATCGGCAGGGGCAATGGGAGTCCGAACGAGTGACATGAGCTTTTTGCCGATGCCGGGTCCTAATTGAGTATATCCTTGACGAACGGCTTGAATCGCGCGGGCGAGTTCTTCGGATGGAGTATCTTTGAGCAAGTAACCTGATGCCCCGTATTCGATCGCTCTGGCGATATATTCATCGGTATCAAAAGTGGTCAAAACGAGGACTTTGGTATGGGGAAAGCGATCGATAATTTCGCGGGTTGCAGCGACACCATCCATCACCGACATTCGGACATCCATCAGTACGACATCCGGCTGTAAAATTTCGACTTGACGAAGGGCAATTTCCCCATTTTCGGCTTCACCAACAATTTCTAAATTGGGTTCTAGTTTGAGTAATGCTTTTAATCCGCGACGAATTAAACTTTCGTCGTCAACGATTAAGATACGAGTCATCGAGTTCAATTGTTAGATTGCTATAAACAAAGAGTTTAGAATTTTTCCTGGGTTTAACTCAATAAATTTCCGAAGGCTTTTTAAAGCGATTCGATTGATATTTTTTCGGAGTTAAGTGGGAATGAAGCAAAAATTTTGCATCCCGAATCAACTTGAGTAATAATCTCAAAATTACCTCCTAGAGCTAAAGTTCGTTCTCGCATTCCTTGTAAGCCAAATCCTGTTTTATTTTGAGTTAGATTAAATCCTTTTCCATTGTCACAAACTTCGATTGATAAGTAACGATCGCTCTTGATTATAATCTGAACTTCAGTAGCATCTGCATATTTTAAAATATTCGTTAGGGATTCTTGAATAATTCGATAAGCTGCTGTTTTGATATCCCGTGGTAGAGGTCGATCTAAGATAATTTGGGTTTGAAGTTGAAGATTATTCGATCGTTTAAAATCTGAAATTAAGTCAACGATCGCCTTTTCGAGCGATCGAGATTGCAAAGGATCGGAGCGTAAAGCCGCAACAGACTCTCGAACTTCCTCTAAGGCGATCGATCCCATTTTTTTTGCATCAGCTAAAAATTCTAATGATTCCTCAGCATTTCTTTCTCTAAGTTTCCATGCGGCTTCTAAATTGATATTTAAACCTGTCAGATAATGACCCAAAGAATCGTGAATCTCTCGAGCAATTCGATTGCGTTCTTGAAGGGTTGCGATATCTTCAATTCGGAGCGCATATTGCCTCAGCCGCTCGTTGGCGATCGCCAGTTCTCTTTTAGATGCCCGATCGGAAAAAATTGCATTCACTAAAAGTTGAATAAAAATCCAAAACAAACAAAATAAAAACAAAAAGTTAATCAGGAAGAAAAGTTTCCTCTCTTCTATATTAATTCTAGTTAAAGGGATTCTGAAATATACAAACTGATATCTTAATGTAACCAAACATAATACCGAAATTAAGCCATTAATTATCCAGCTATTTTTAGGTTTAAATAATAAACAATTACGGATAATCAAAACAACATAAACGAGAATGATAATTCTTGTTTTTCCAAAAAATGCTAAAAAGCTAAATAAACAGACCTCAGCCAAAGTAAAAACTGTTTTATTGGCTCGATCGAGCTTGGGGATAAAAATTCCCATCCCAAAAAAGAGTAAAAGACATCCTAAATTCAGTAAAACAGCCGATAAGTTTCGAGAGAACCCAAATTTAATGATTTCGCTCGAGACGATCGCAGCAAAAGAAATCCACTCGAAGTAGAGCAAAAAAGGAATGGGATGGTTCTCGATGATTTTGGAAAGGCGCATTGGCAATCTCTCGATCTGAAGTGTGGGGCGATCGCTCGACTTTACCTCAATCTAAGGATAGGAACAAAGTCCTATATCATTTTGGGACTTTATCCTCATGTCCGATGGCGATCGACCTGTCTACGATAAATGTATCGAAGGACTCGAACACACTAAATTACAACTCAAAACGATGAAACATCAACTTTGGACTTTGCTGACAGGCATCGCAATTTTAACCTTGACGGTGAGTACCGTACCAGCGAGCGCTCAAACGGAAAATATACCGCAAAATACAGCACAAAACACAGCGCAGAACACAGGGAATATCATCTCTCCTATCTTTTCCGAACTCAATTTAACGGCAGAGCAACAAGAGCAAATCGACCAACTTTGGGAAGATAAAGTCGCTCGCATTCAAGGTATTCTCACTCTCGAACAACTCGAACAGTTTCAAGCCTTGCGCAGTGAAGCGATGCAAATGCGGCAAAGGGTCGAGCAACTGAATCTGACTCAAGAACAACGAGAACAAATTCAAGATATCATGCGTGACATGCAACTGGGAGATATTTTGACAGACGAACAGAAGCAACAATTGCGCGAATCGATGCGATCGCGCTGGATGCAACGCTAACGTCAATCTAAATGCTCGATCGATACCGAGCGTTTAGGTTGACCCCACCGGATTAGGGCGGGTAGGACGCTATATCGCAGTGAGGGCAGTAGGGGCGGATTTGTTTGGAAAACATTTGAAAGATTCGACCCCTAACCCAATTAAACCCGCCCTTACTGCCAAACCCGCCCCTACGATTGTTTGGGTTCTATCTTTGTGAAAACCGCTATAGATTTTAGCTCTTCGAGCTGATAGCTGAGTGCTAATCGCTGAATGCTTACTTTAAAACTCCACTTGGCGATTCAGTATCTCCCGCGCCTGACGTTAATTCCAAATACTGTGCCACCAGGGTTTGGGATTGCTATCGGCAAAATCAATCTTGCTGCGAATCTCCGAAACATCCCACCCTGTCAACTTCGCGAGGGTTTCGACTTCCCGTTCTTGGCGCTGTCGTACTTGGCTGAGATATTCTGCCATCGCTTCGCACTCATCATCTTCTCCCTCGTAGGGATGGCGAATGATGTAACGTCCTTGGAAATTCTGGCGGTTTCCCGTTTCTTGGAACTGTAAATCTTCGGGGAATTTGTCGCGGGTGTAGCGGACGTGGAGGCGGGTGATAAAGACGTTAT
>JAXHUC010000016.1:0-66141 GCA_034189805.1 Cyanobacteriota bacterium | reverse complement strand
AATTGGTGGGCTGTTTTAAAGACATGGATGAAGCAGAGGTTAAAGGAATTTCCTCACCTTCGAGATTGTGTAGATGCCGCCTTCAAAATATGTCCTAACGTATTTGCGTAGTGCTATATCCGGATGTAACAATCCTCGCCAATCCACTTAATGATTGAGACGCTGTAGGGTCAACGGCTGTTGACCCTACAGCGTCCTCTAGAAGCCCATTAATTGCTAAGATCGTCAGGGTTGTCAAACGTTGTGGGAAAAGTTGCAGCCATGACAAGCGTACTCAATACAGGTGATATCGCATCTGAGATAATGTCCTTAGAGGACTACCTCAACTATGACGATGGCACCGAGACCCGTTACGAGCTAGAGGATGGGAAACTGCGGGTAATGCCAACCGAAAGCGATTGCAACCAGCGGATTGCATCTTTTTTATTCGTCTTTTTGGCCCAATTGGGGATTCCGTTTTATCGGTTAAGAATTGGCGCGGAAGTTGCAGTCAGCGGAGTACGATCGACAGTGCGCCTCCCGGATTTGACGGTATTGACAGAAGAGGGGGCGCAGGCGTTGGTCGGGGCAAGTCGTTCGATCGTGACCCTCGATATGCCGCCGCCGCAGTTGGTTGTGGAAGTGGTTAGTCCTGGCAAGGAAAACGAGAATCGAGATTATCGCTACAAGCGATCGCAATACCAGGCGCGAGGCATCTGTGAGTATTGGATTGTTGACCCCATGCAAGGGCAAATTACAGTATTAAATTTGGTGGAAGGACTCTATGAAGAAGCGATTTTCAAGGGGGAGAAGGCGATCGCTTCAGTTTTATTAACCAAAATGGGGCAAGGATCGACTTTGAAGGCGGCACAGGTGTTTGATGCCGGTTCGCATTGAACCGTTATAGAAAAAACACTTCGAGCCAAAATCCCTAATCTGGGGTTGTTTGAAAATCGAACAGCCGCGCGACTCCATAGACCAAGAACCCTGCTGCCATCCCCGGTAGCACCTCGTAGACGGAACCTGAGAGCTGTAAGACCCCATTCCAAATTGCCGCCGTTGCCAGTCCCACGACCATCATCGCCACCCCAACTTCAGCACGGACGGGCAACTGCCACACTCGCAGGATTAACAGCGGCCCCAAACCCGCTGCCAGTGCCGACCAGGCAAATACCCCCAAAGCAAACATATTCTTGTTACTCGTTAGGGCGATCGCTAAGATAATTGCCGTGACGATAAGGGTTCCCAGCTTTGCCCGTCGGTACGATCGCCCCATGTCCGGCAGTAAATCTTGAGTCAGTGCCGCCGAACAGGAGAGAATTTGCGAGTCGGCCGTGGAGATGACGGCGGAAAAAACCCCCGCTAAGATAACTCCCACCCAGACAGAGGGCAGTAGTTCGATCGCCAGCCTCGGCAAAGCTAATTCCGGATCGCTGCCTTCCATCAATCCCGGCAGAAGCACCCGCGCGCTCAACCCTACCAGCACGGCTGCCGTGGAAAAAATAACGTACAAAACGGCGTAAATATTGCGCGTCACCCCGATATTTTCTGCCGAGTCGAGTACCATCGCCCGCACCATGATGTGTGGCTGTCCGACGACTCCCACCCCGGCTACCAGCCAACTGAGCATAAATAGGCCGAAACCGAATTGGAGGTTCTGGGGAATCGGATCGATGAGTGTCGGATCGATGAGTGTCAACTGACTCCACAATCCTTCAAACCCGCCACAAGTGATAATGGCGATCGCGCACAAGCCCAGCATCGCCCCCATCATGACAACGGACTGTACCGCATCGGTCCAAATCGAGGCGCGAATTCCCCCCGAAAAACAATAGGCCACGACGATCGCCGCCCCTAAAATAATGCCGATGCTGTAATTCCAACCGAAGACGGCGTAGAGGGCTTTACTCCCCGCCAGCAGTTGGGCGGCCGCATAAGCCCCGAGGAAAATCACCGTGACGATCGCCGAAACGATGGGAATCGATCGATTGCCTTGCTTTTGAGATACTGCCTTGCCCCCGAGAAATGCGCCGATGGTTTCCGAATCCGTTTCCTCAGAAATCTGCCGCAACGGCTTGTGAACGAAAAACCACGCCAGATAGTCCCCCAGAAACCATCCCACCAGCAACCACACCGAGGAAATCCCCACCTGGTACGTCCAGCCGATGGTACTGATAAACATCCCGCCACTGTGGGCGGTAGCAAATGCCGAAAGTCCGGTCAGCCAGGGATTGACGTTGCGATCGGCTAGCAGGTAATCCGTCGTTGTATTTTTCTTGCGAGAAGCCGAATAGACCCCCACTCCCGTGAAGAGGAGGAGGAAGGCTACAAAGCTAACGGCGATCGTCATTGAGTCGGACATGGGGAAGAGAATGAAAAATTAAAAGTTAAAAATTAAAAATTGAGACTTCCCTCGACTCATCCCTTCACTCATCATGGCCAACGAGCAAAGTCCAAACTCGACGAACGTTTCAATTCAATTTTCATCAAAACTTCAATCGCTGTCGGTGATTGACCACCGATTCCACCAATCCGATCGCGATAAAATTCGTTAGCAGCGCCGATTTTCCGTAACTCAACCAGGGCAAAGGAATACCCGTCACCGGGGCGAGTCCGATGGTCATGCTGATATTGACGATCGTCTGAAACACTAGCATCGATAAGACCCCGATCGCCAACAGCGATCCGAAATTATCTTTGGCGTTTTGGGCGATCGCCACCAATCGAAAGCAAATCAACCAAAAGGCAAACACCACCAGAATACAACCGATAAACCCCAACTCCTCGCCGATCGCCGAAAAAATAAAGTCCGTATGCTGTTCGGGAATAAATCCGCCCTGGGTTTGGGTTCCTTGATTGAGACCGCGCCCCCACAGTTCCCCAGCGCCGATGGCAATCCGAGATTGAATCAGGTGATAGCCGCCGCCGAGGGGATCTTTATCGGGATTGAGAAACAGAACGATTCGGTCTTTTTGGTAATCTTTGAGCAAGCCCCAAAAGACTTCTCCCAACTTCCCAAAGGCGACATTCACCCCTACGGCAGAAATCGTCGAAACCCAGCGTCCCGGTAGCGTCAGCCACGCCACAACCCCCATCACCAGCACCCAAACGCACCAAGCGGGAAAGAGGGTGCTGTAGAGAATCGCCGAAACCAGGGGCGAAACCAACAACACCAGCCAGCCGGGGTTGGTATTCGCCCAGTACAGCATTCCCAGGGTAATCGCGCCGAAGACGAGGGAGGTTCCCAAATCCGGCTGTAAAAAGACCAAAGCCCAGGGAACCGAAGAAATCGCTAGGGTGCGAACGACTACCGGTAACGTCGAAGCCGGACGAGACTCGAGCAAACCCGCGAGGGTAATAATCATGCCCAATTTGGCAAATTCTGAGGGTTGGAGGTTGAAACCGCCGATGGTAATCCATCGCTGCGCCCCGAGTCCTTCCGTCCCGATGGCAATCACGGCAATCAGCGATAAATTCGTAATGGCGTAAATCGCCCACTTCCACTGAATCAGATTTTCGTAGCGCCACCGGGCGATAATCATCGCCCCCACAGCGCCAATTGCCCCCATCAGCCAATGCTGCCACCAAGGGATGAAGTCCAAATTGAGCTGAGTACTCCGAATAATCAAGCCGGCAAACAGGGTTAAACAGACGGGTAGAGTCAGTAACAGCCAGTCAATTTGTTGCCATGCATGAAACCAATAGCGCCAGCGCAGGCGAGTGAGAGGATTGCGTAACATAGGGAAATTTCATCAGTGGTAACGGTTTACCGATCGAGAGGCTGCGAAGGGCCCACACTATTCCAACACGAGGGACGATATCGATCTCGGAAAGATTTCTCGATCGGCATGATTTCGATGTAGATTTTCAATGGGAGTTTCAAGACAACTTGACAATGCGCAACCCAATCGTGCAACTTTAGTGCAACGTTTAATTCAATCGACCGGCGATCGCCACCACAGAAGCTTTTCCAGCAATGCGTTTGGCAATCTCCATTAACTCTCGCGCCGAGGCTGAATCGGGGTTCGAGACCACGATGGGAACGCCTTCATCGCCGCCCTCTCGCAGGGGGATTTCTAGGGGAACCCGACCCAACAGCGCCACACCCAATTCGCTAGCGGTTTTTTCACCACCGCCAGATCCAAAAATATCATACTGGCGATCGCTCAAATCCGGGGGAATGAAGTAGCTCATATTTTCCACGATGCCCAACACCGGAACCCCGAGTTGCTCGAACATTTTCAGACCTTTACGCGAATCGAGCAGGGCGACAGTTTGCGGCGTGGTGACAATGACCGCACCCGCCATGGGAACGGCTTGGACGAGGGTGAGCTGAGCATCTCCAGTTCCGGGCGGCATATCCACGATTAGGTAGTCTAAATCTCCCCACTGCACTTGATAGAGAAATTGGCGAATCACCCCGTTGAGCATCGGTCCGCGCCACACCACGGGCTGGTCTTTATCGATCAGAAATGCCATTGAAACCAGCTTTACGCCGTAGTTAAACGCCGGTTCGAGGACTTCTTGCCCGTTCGTTCCCTGACGCACCATCACTTTCGCATCTCCCAAACCCATCATATTGGGAGTATTGGGACCGTAGATATCGGCATCGAGCAACCCGACTTTCGCCCCCGTCGCTGCCAGGGCAACGGCCACGTTCACCGAGACGCTGCTTTTACCCACGCCCCCTTTGCCACTAGAGATGGCGATAATATTCTTCACCCCGTCGATGCCTTGGCGGTCGGGCAGTGGTGCTTGTTGGGGCGTTTCGGCCGTCACATCGACCTCGACGGTTTCCACCCCCGGCAGCGTCCGGACGGCTCCTTCACATTCCTCAACAATAAATTGTCGTAAAGGGCAAGCTGGGGTCGTCAGCACGAGGGTAAAGCTGACATCACCGGCCTCGACCTTGACGTTACGAATCATGTTGAGTTCCACTAAACTCTTCTGAAGCTCGGGATCGCAAACAGGGCGCAGAACTTCTAGAACTGAGGCGGGGTCGAGGGTCTTAGACATGGTATTCTTCTCTCAAAAAAAGATGTAAAAAGTTCGATCGCGATCGAAACCGCTATTGTATACAATGTATCGTTTTGTTGGGAAACATGTACATTCTTAAAGTCCTGGAGAAACGTTGTGGAACGCTCCTACAATCGGGTAGGCTGTTTCTAATTAAGGATAACGGTCAAAATTAACCCAATGAGAAGGAGGAGCGGGTTACAGAGCAATTAATTTTTTGTCGAATTTTCGATGTCGGACTTTGTTTTTGCATCTGCCTAACCCATTGAGTGCTGACGTTAATTTTCCACGACCGAGCACTCTCTTCAAATTCTCAATTTTTTCATTCAATCGCGAGTGATTCAAAACTTAAATTCGATAAATTAAAATCGCATGACTGCTACTTCGACACCTCCCGCACAAACCTCTCCTTCCCTGCCACCGGATGACTCGAAGCAACGGGTCAGCCAGTTTATGCAACAACTTCAAGATGAGATTTGTCAGTCTCTCGAGGCATTAGATGGTACGGGTCGCTTCCAAGAAGATTCTTGGGAACGTCCCGGAGGCGGTGGCGGGCGTTCTCGGGTGATGAGTCAGGGAACGATATTCGAGCAGGGCGGCGTGAATTTTTCTGAGGTGTTCGGCGATCGCTTGCCTCCCTCAATTTTAAAACAGCGCCCCGAAGCGGAAGGACACGGGTTCTATGCCACCGGAACGTCAATGGTACTGCATCCGCGCAGCCCTTATATTCCCACGGTTCACCTCAACTATCGCTACTTTGAAGCCGGACCGGTGTGGTGGTTTGGCGGTGGCGCGGATTTAACCCCTTACTATCCTTTTGCCGAGGATGCGGCTCATTTCCATCGCACTTTCAAACAAGCCTGCGATAACCATCACGGCGAATATTACCCGACGTTCAAACGCTGGTGCGATGAGTATTTTTATTTGAAACACCGCCAAGAAACGCGCGGAGTCGGCGGTCTGTTTTTCGATTATCAAGATGGCTGCGGCGAACTCTATCGCGGTCCGAATCTAGATGGCCCGGCAGCAAATTACAGTCGAGAATTGGGCGCACCCACAACCCGAAATTGGGAAGATTTGTTTGCGTTCGTTCAAGAGTGCGGACGGGCGTTTATCCCTGCTTACGAACCCATCGCCCAACGGCGTAAAGACATGGAGTACGGCGAACGGGAACGCAACTTCCAGCTATACCGTCGGGGTCGCTACGTCGAGTTCAATCTGGTGTACGATCGCGGTACGATTTTCGGCCTGCAAACCAACGGACGCACGGAGTCAATTTTGATGTCTCTGCCGCCGCTGGTGCGCTGGGAATACGGCTACGAACCGGAAGCGGGAACCCCGGAAGCCGAGTTGTACGATACGTTTTTGAAGCCTCAAGATTGGGCGAACTGGACTCCGGAAACGGCGGTTTGAAGGTAGAAAACGCCTGAAGCTTTTGACAAGATATCAACTGAAATGCAGTGCGATCGGTACGAACGAAAATCTATCGATCGCACTTTATATTATGGAGTCAAACATCATATGCGAACGCGATAATATAAATTTTTTATGTACAAACTCGAGCTTTTCTCAAGTCAAGCTTACCTTATATTTTAGGCGATCGATATTTTAGAAAGGTAAAATTTTATGGCTTGGATTAAACTTACCTCAAAAGCCCTATACTTAATAGCCGGAGGAACGTATCAATACATTGACAAAGTAGACTTAGATACTTCCTCAAGTGGAGAATATCAACTGACCGTTCCCGTTTACTGGTTTCAAAGTCAAGATAACCCGCCGCGTCGGATGTCGATTAACCTCCAGGAAACTCGGGAACCTACACCGTTGACAGGCGGTGATGGGGGAGATACCCACTCACCCAACCCACCCAATTGGCAGCCCGTTCCCGGACCGATGCCCGATCGCAATGGCGATTACTACGAAGGGCGTACCTGGCCTTGGGTGGTGGTTGCCCCTAGTGGTTTGAACTGCCGCGTCGATGCGGAACTCTCCGCAGCCATTAAGACAGGTTTCGCCCAGGGAACGGTCATCGAATCGAGTGGTTGGAAAGCCGATTCTCAAGGACGACCGTGGCTGTATATTGCCGCCGAAGATGGATATATTCGAGCGAATGCTCGATTTATTCAGCCCGCCTATTAATGGCAACTGCATCGGAAAAAATATAGGCAAAATTTACGCAAAAAATAGTCGATCGCGAGTTCTAATTAACGGGCGATCGACTGTAATTATTTAATAATTATTTCAAATCTCTCATCTAAATCCTTCATCCAAAACCTTCGTCCGATCTCTGATTCATGAAGTGGTTTGTTGCTCTCAATTTGGCTTGTCAGACTTATGAATTTTACGATCGGATGATTCGAGTCGCCGTTAATTCCGCTCTCGAGTATACCGATTTATCCCCTCATCTACTTTTTGACGGTGCGCCCAACGACCTAACCACGTGGTTCGAGAAACGAGGGGGAACGGTTATTTACTGTCGTAGCAGCTTTGCCGACGACCTGAAGACTTTAGCCGATCGTAAAGGCGATCGAAATATCTATACGATCGGTTCGGGGGCGTTTATCCGCGTTGAGATTCCTCGAATTCTGGCAGAACAGGGCATTGACGATGAGTATATTTTGTATACCGACTGCGATGTCCTGTTTCAAAACAATCCCGTTCCCTTTCTCGAAAAGATGCGCTGTCAGTTTTTTGCCGTGTCTTCAGAGCATCAAATTGGCAATTATCGGGCGATGAATACTGGCGTGATGCTGATGAACGCGCATAATTTAGGGCGTTCTTTGCCGGGTTTTTCTCAATATATTCGATCGCACCTTGCAGAACTGTGTCGCGGAACTTGGGACCAGGATGCCTATCAGAATTACTATCGCTTCCCTCGCCAAAAGTGGTGTCAGAAGTGGGCTTGGTGTTTGTGGACTCCGCTACCGGAAATTTTGAACTGGAAACCCTATTGGGGCGAGAATTCCCAGGCGGCGATCGTTCATTTCCACGGGCCGAAACCGTTTATGCAAGCAGCCGTCCGTCAAGGTGAAATTCCCCCAGCCTATCAAACTCTCGCCGGGACGGGATACGATTACTATTGTCGTGTTTGGAACCAAATTGCGATCGGAACTTGACTAATTTCGATCGATCGCGATTTGCGCTTTATCGTTACAATTTTAACGAGTTTGGGAACGGAGAATTGAGAAAACTGGTTGAGTGCGATCGTATCACTTCGCACCGTACTAGATATCATCGAGTTTCAAAACATGTAGAATTATAGAAACACGCGAAAAAATTTAGTAATTTAAAATACAGAATTATAAAATAAAGGACTGATGCGACCGAAGAAAATCAGATTTCTTTACCGTTGAGGAAGTTCGATCGAGCTTTTTTTTATCGTGGCGATCGTCACTTGCGATCGAAAAACTTAAATCTCTATTTTCTTCTCCTTAGAGTTCTCGAACTGCGCCAATAATTACCGACTTCCCGTAAAACTTCGTTCGGGAACCATAAACTTCGATAGGAATAATTTCACCATCTTTTCTTGCACCTTTAACCTCGCAGAAAATCTGCTTGCTTTGAGCGCGAATACATTGATATACTCGTTCTGAGAAAAAGTCGTAATCTTTTTCAGCAATAAGACCGAAAATAGATTCGAGCGCGACGAGTTCTCCAAAAGAATAGTCAAATATTTGCGCCAGACGAGGATTTGCATAGAGGAATTTGCCATCCCAGACGATCGCGAACAGTCCAATTTGCGATAAGTTGAAGCGGTTGGGGAAGTTTGCTTTCTCTTGGATGAGTTCGCCAGAGATTGAGGCCTCCGAAATCGGCGGATTGGGCGAATGACCGTTCGTGGGAATAATTTCTGGAATTTCTGGGGCGGTCGAAAGCGAATCTACTTCTGGAGGAAGGGTCGTAATCGGTGGGCTTGTTGTTAACATGCCCGATTTATGATTTTCGACATAGAGTAAGGCACTCTCTAAAACCAGAGAAATTTGGGCTGCGGTTAATTTCATCAAACTCGCCGCTTCATAGCGAAAATGGGCGGGTTCGGAGTGCATCAGCGTCAAGATTCCCAGTAATGTTTTTCCTCGAAAAATGGGTACGCACAGTGCAGAACGAACGGTGTAGGGTTCGTCGGATAACGTCAACCAGCGATCGTCGTGAGTCGTATCGGTGACTAAGCCAATTTGACGGTTGCGATGCACCCAACCCGCAAGTCCTCGATCCAAAACTTGACCGATTAAGCGAGATTTCTTCGGTAAAATTGTTGCACCTCGTGCTAAAACGCTCTCGACGACTATGCCATTCAAATTGAGTAAAAATAAGCTACTCGTTTCCGCACTCGTGAGCCGAGTCGAACTTTTTAATATTTGTTGAGATAAAGACCGAAGAATAAGAGAACCTGAAACCGTTCGGGCCGTCGTGACCCAGGTTCGCAATAGCTCTGTTTGAGCTTGAAATGCCATTTTAATGGTGTTTAAATCGGCAACTTCTTGTTTGATATTCGCTAATTCGTCAATTAGCTTTTCTTTAGATACATTTGGCTCGATCATCTTCTCTTTACGTTGGTAAAATGCCCTCAGACCGGAAATAGCAGAGAATGTCTTAAGTTTATCGCAAGTTGGAATGTGCTTGGAGTCAGTTGGATGACTGAGTGATGGTTGTTTGAGGCATTCTATCGTGGGAATTTTCCCATAATTGGCTCGACGGATCGAGCTTCAATGGGGTTCCAGAAAATTGATGAGGAGTTCGTTCGGGAGTTGGCATTTTATCTGTACAAATACGGAAAAGCTGATTTTCCTTTGAGAGACTCTTCGATCGCTTATCGAGCTAACAAAAACTCAAACCGCATCGCGCGAAAGTTACAAAATGTATAGTAAGATAAAAACTAGGCTCGATCCGTAACTGATGACTTCCCAAACGCCCTTACCGCCCACTCTCGATAAAATGGTGCAGCGCTTTAAGCGAGCATCCGAACCGAAACGTCGCTACGAGCAATTGCTTCATCTGGCTAAGCGACTGACAGATTTTCCTGAAGAAGAAAAAATTCCGGAAAATAAGGTTCCTGGCTGCGTTTCTCAGGTATATATCATTGCGAAGTTGGATGATGAGAAAGTTGAGTTTCAGGGGGACTCCGATGCTCAACTGACGAAAGGACTCGTCGCTTTTTTAATCGAGGGTTTGAATGGTTTGACTGCTGCCGAAATTCTCGAACTCGCCCCAGATTTCATTCAAGAAACCGGATTGAGTCAGAGTTTAACTCCGTCTCGCGCCAATGGTTTCTATAATATTTTCAATACGATGAAAAAGAAAGCGCTATTGTTATCGAGCGAAGAGCCATCTAGTGTCTGAAGCAAAATCGGCGCAGAGTGGTTTAAAAAATGTTGAAATCCATTCACATATTACATGCATACACTAACATACAACTGTGAAGCTCGATGAAGATGTAGTGTTAAAAATGGTATGAAAAGTTGTTAGTGCCAGCGAGTGGTGCTGATGGTGAAAAAATGCGCTAATTCACCGTTAAAAATTAAAGACTCGAGAGTTCGTGCACGCTAGGTATTGATGAAAAAGAAGTTGTGCCGATCGCTCCGATATTGTAGAAGTTAAGCTGTTTGATGAGTGGGTTGGATAAGTTTCGATCGAAACAAGGGATAAAAGCGATCGAACGCTCAATTCTAGAGTTCGATCGAGACAGTCATGAAAGGACACTGGCGGTTTCGATCTTCAGCTGGCTTCTCATCTTTCGATTGCCAGTACTTTAACAACCGATCTTGAACCGCATCACCCTGAAGCCAAGGGTTGATTGGACTTAAAATCACCGTAATCATACGACCCTGATGTTCCTCTGATAACTTTGACTTAAGAGAATATACCTATCTTAATAAAACTTAACGACATCGTCAACGGAAAAAGGGGGACGATCTCCCTTCCCAAATCTTGTATCATAGGTTACCCACAAGGATTAGCATGAGTTAAGAAAAATGTAACTACTGTAACAAAAAGACATGTTATCACCGATCGAACGTGACAATTGCAATCAAATGTAACGAGATCGGAAGATTTTTGTGACCTCACTGCTTCCATGATAATCGTGACAATAGAAAGTGTAATTTTTATGTATTGTGGGCGATCGGATAGTACGATTGGCATCTAATTTTTTCGAGCGATCGTGCTATATCGATCGCTCGAAAACCTTTCCCTGAGTTCGATCGAAGATCGATTGGCAACCCCGTCTTTTGTGAGTGACCCATTGGAGTTGCGGCGATCGGTCTGAAAGTCGAGCGATTCACATCCGCAGATCGATTAACCCCGGTGGCGGTTCGATTTCAATGCGTTGGTTTTCCAAATCGATAACTGGAACGATGTCCCAGACAAAGGGAATCAAAATTGTATCCGATGGGGGCTTTTTCTTCTTCGCCTTCCGTTTCTTTCGAGATTTCGGGGCATCGTCAGCTCGATCGGGAGTTGGAGAACGATCGTTTTCTTCCTGGGACGATTGCATCTCCATCACCGCCCGATCGAGTTTCACCAACAATAGATCGTTCCCCGCACTCATCACATCCACCACTGTTCCCAGCAGCATTCCCGAGGGGCGATCGAAGACGGTCAGTCCGACGATATCGAGAACGTGAAACTCATCGGCTTCGAGTTCGAGGCGATCGTCTTCGGGAACCACCAGCATCCCACCGCGCAGTCCCTCTGCTGCTTCGCGCGTTTCTACCCCAGATAAAGAAATGATATACAAATTTTTCCCTGGAACCTCCCGTCCATCTAGCAACTCGACTTCTTCTGGCTGCTGCATTCCTTGATGCTGCAACCAACGGGGTCCCGGTTCGAGAAAACGCTCGGGAAAATCCGAATTTGGATACACTCTCACTTGACCGCGCAATCCTTGGGGAGAAACGATCGTGCCAATTTTAAGCCATCCAGTCGATGGCGATCCGGTGTCTGTCATGTTCGAAATTCCTCGTAATATATCAAACGCTCACAGACAAAAAAATACCCCACTTGGGGGGTGGGGGGCTTATAGAGTTCAGTTGTTACTCTCTATATTACGAATGTCGATCTCAATTTCACCTCACCCGATCGGAGGATATTGAAGAACGATCGAGTCTAAAGTTCGGTCACTCACGATCGCCAATGAGTTGCTACAGACCTTCCGCGTGAAAAAAATACCCCAAAAGATAGAGAGAACCGCATAAAATCATCAGATCGTCCGATGAAGCGCGAGCGGCTTCCAATCCTTCGAGTAGGGTAGACTCGCATCGGCACTCAGCTAAATTCGGGCAAATTTCCCTGGCGAGAGTTGCCAGTTGTTCGGGATCGGCAGAGGTTCGATCCCGAACGGGGACTAGAAATAGGCGATCGCCCGCACGCAGTAGGGTTTTCAAAATTCCCTCGCAATCTTTGGTTGCCAGCATTCCCATCACCCACACGATCGATTGTGCCTGGGTATCGGCATAGCGCCGCAAAACCTGGGCTGCGGCAACGTTATGCGCGCCATCGAGGAGTAAGGGGCGATCGCGCCATTGCCTCCACTGAAGCCGTCCGGGCCATTGGGTACGCGCCATTCCCCCCTCGATCGCCGCGTCGGATATTGCCCAACCTCGTTCTCGCAATACCTGAATGGTTTCGATCGCCAGAGCTGAATTCAACAACTGTACGTCCCCGAGTAAGGGTAAGGGATACTCGATCCCTCGATAACTAGCCCTGGGGAGCGAATTTGCCGATTCTGTCGGCAGCAGTTGCGCAGCTTCAACCCACCAAGCCGGACACCCGAGTTCCTCAATTCGTGTTTCCACGACAGCACGCGCTTCTGGGGGTAGCTGTCCGATAATGGCGGGACATCCCGGTTTGAGAATGCCAGCTTTTTCGGTGGCGATTTTGCCGAGGGTATCGCCCAAGCGCTGCCAGTGTTCGCGACTGATGGAAACGAGAATACTTGCTAAGGGGCGATCGACAACGTTGGTCGCATCTAAGCGTCCCCCCAACCCCACTTCGATAACGGCCACATCCACTTGCTCGCGAGCAAAATACAGCCAAGCAGCGGCTGTGATGACTTCAAACTGAGTTGGACTTGGGTCAGAGGGTTCGGTGGCTTCTCGAACGTTTTCCAGGCAACTGGCGAGATCTTCTGGGGCAATCGGCGCGCGATCGAGGTAAATTCGCTCGCACCAATCCACCAAATGGGGAGAGGTGTAACGTCCGACGCGATAACCGGCTTCGGTGAGAATGGATGAGAGGTAAGCACACACGGAACCTTTACCGTTGGTTCCGGCCACGTGGACGATCGGCACGGAAGCTTGGGGGTTGCCCAGTTGGGCGAGCAATCGCTCGATCCGCTCTAAGCCCAGATGTACGCCAAAACGTTGGAATTGTTGTAGAGTCCGATCGATTTTTTCCAAAGTTGATGTCACGGGATTTTGAAATATCTCCTACTATTTAAATTTTTTATACCGTACGGTTCGATACAAAATGAATCTGACCGATCGCTCCACTCAGAACCTCAATGGAAGAGTCATAAGCTGACTCGAAATTAGTACCGGAATTGGTGAAGTGGCGGCATTTTTCCAAGTCTAGGATGAGCGAGGGTCTCCATAGGAGTTCTCATCCTCGATCGCACGGATCGTCCAGGTCGTTCTCCAAAATCGATCGAGACTTATTCGAGGCGATCGGTACCGGAGCATTCATTTTTTTTACGAAAATCCCATATCACCGTAAAATTACGCGAAATATACGTATAGTCGGGGATGTGTCGTTTTCTTTTGAGTGAAATTGCCCGATTCAAAGCAGCAGTACTCTGCATTTCTCTGGATTTTTTGCCATATTTCGCTACAATAGATATAGTCAGTAGTCAATTGGTCTATCGACATAATGCTTCAAAATTCCCCTAGAGTTATTCTGAAATAACAAACCTTCTAACCTTAGAATTGAAGCAGTCGCAAGCCCCCAAATTTTTAACTTTGACAACGAATGTCTGCAACGGTGAAATTATGCTAAATCGGAGGCTAAATGTTTCATTTTCGCTGGCTTACTCAACCGATAGGCAGACAAGTTATTGAATTTGGTTTCATAAATCTTTTCCTTCACTTTAGAAATATACGGCAGGGTAGCTTTGGTATGGTGAACGCAGGCTCAGTGCATTTCAACTTGAGTTCTAACCAAAATGACTCTTCCCCTTCAGGGTCACTACTTCGTCAGCTAATGTCTATTGACCTGTAAAGAGCAGTGATTTTTTCAGTAATGGCTCTCTCCAAGCGTCCCCCCGGACGCAAACCGGGTACGATTAGTTTTACTTCAACCCTATACTTGGGTTCTGTTTTAGACCTGTTGCTCGCCGAAGTTCCAGAGTACGTCGAACCCGAGATCCGACTCGGACTTCAAGAAGCACTGGTGAATGCGGTCAAACACGGCAACAAGCTCGATCCGAGCAAGACGATCGAAGTTCGCTTTTGGATTTCCGGAAATACCTATCAATGGTCGATTTCCGATGGTGGAAAACCGACTGTCGATCGTTGCGGTGGTTCCGAAGCACGCGATTTGCCCGAAGAAAAATCCGAATGCGGTCGGGGAATGTTCATCCTCGAGCAAATTTTCGATCGGGTTGAGTGGAACCCCTACCGCTGTGAGTTGCAACTGTGCAAGCAGATTAAGAGTAGCCCTCGAGCGCTGGCAACCCTCTAACAGACCGAGGTAAACGCGAGAAGCGCGCAGAACCAGCAGGTCTTTCTTGTGTCTATTTGCCGTGCTTCTTGCCGTGACCCGGACAAGGTGGAGCTGAAATCGAACGGTTCAGCCATCCTACCGCCTGTTCGAGCCGAGGCAGTGATTCTTCTGGGTTTCCTTTGAGGAGGAAGACTAAAGCGGCGGCGAGCTGCTCTTGCGCGCGAACGTTGCGATCGCTTTTGAGGCGATGCCAATCTCGTTCGCTTAAAGCTAGACGTTCGGCAAGGGCGCGAGCGAGGTCTAAAGTACTCACGTCCTCAAGAGCGGTGAAGCTGGGATCGCTCAGTTGAGTGGGGCGAAACGTTGCCGTGCGGGTGGATTCTGTCATGGTACTCGGTTGATAAAATTGACATTCTCCGGACTCGAAGTCACCAGACTTCTCGATGGTCTAGTTACACATTATCGATATCGATCGAAGTTTAGTGTCGCGTAGGACACAAAGTTTCTGGCGTTCGCCTGGAAGAGGACTGACCTCGCTGTTGACGATCGCCCGATCGAATGGCGAACGAGATAACGGATGGGGCGACTTAATTTTGTAGTGTAGCTCGGAATGGCGATCGACTGCTGCTGGGAAATTTGTGGAAATTCATGGGGCAATTCATCTTTCAATCGCGATCGCCGCTCCTGTGAAAGGGTACAATTTGGCAAGCTCCGATCGAAAATTTTGAGTTAAATTTTTTGAGTTAAATTTAACTTTAGATTGACGCTGAATGTAGAGTTTTCGGTCGCATCCGGCGTAATGCCGAGCCTTGGGTCTGTCCGTCGTTCTGGCCCCAGCGATCCCCAGTTTCAATAGCGAGATTTTTCCAGCCGAATGACATCGCCTCCCAACCCCAACCACTCGCCGACCGATCGAGATCGCGAAGATGTAGATTTCGAGTCCGCCATCGATCGTGTCGAGAAATCCCTGCAAGCCCTCAAACAACGCTACCGCCAAATTCAGCAAGATACCCAACGTCACGGCGAACTGAGCGAGCGGCACGATCGACTCAAAAAACAACTGCGTCGCTCGGGAACCCCTCAATTGCAAGCCCAGTTACAGAGCGAATTAGAGCAAATCTCCCAACAGCTCGAAGAACTCGAAACCCGCCTCGAAGGTACCCTCGTCTCTTGGGAAATGCTGCGAGAACCGTTTTGGCAAGCAGTGCGCTACGGGGGATTGGGCATTGTCGTGGGCTGGATTTTAAAGTCTTGTGCTAGTTGAAGCGCTCTCGATGGCAACATCTGGCGATCGTCATCTTGGCATTAAAGCGAATCGCCCTTGCGGGTGCGAGGTAACGCTCCGGTAAATTCCTCTAACACTCGTAGCTGGTCGGTTGTCGGACAGGTCGAAGGGTGAACGGATTTGACCCATTCGAGCGCGTCCCAAAGATTTTGCTGACCGTAGCGACACAAGTAAGCCACGCAAACCGTCGGCGATCGCTCAATTCCCGCAAAACAGTGAACGTAGATCGGCTGCTGGTTTTGCAGGCTTTGATGAATGATTTCCACCGCTGCGGCTAGTTGTGCGGGAGTCAGCTTTTCTCGGTAGTGGCGATCGGGCAGTACGTAGCGCCAAGTCTGAAAGCTGGCTTGGATTTCGGGTAACATCTGACCTTCCGACTCGCTACATAAAGCCAGCACCGTTGCGATCCGAGCCTGTGTGAGTTGGGCGATCGTGCCAGAGTTGGGCAATCCCCCTACCGCGAGCTTTCCGGGAATTACCCAGCTTAGAGAAGTTGAGTTGGGGCGATCGATTTGCGTTCTGGGGCTAATCCAACGTCCCATCAATCGAGCGAACAATTTCCGAACCATCTTTGCCATCCATAGATACAAACTACACTGTCTTTGTCTGCCGCATTCGTATAATCGACCGATAACTACGACTACAGTGAATCCATATGAATATACAGAAATCTTGATAAATTTTGGGCGATCGCCAAACCGTCGATCGCTTTTCCTGGTTGCTTCGGAGTTAGAGATCGCGCTCGGGGATGGCTCGTCAGAGCATCTAACGTGCGTCGGTCGTAAATCGCAGTCGGTACGACCGATTGAATCGAAATCGCAGCTCGCTCCCTCCACTCCCTTAGTTCTCCGAGCTTGCATTCACTGATGTCCGCGCCAAACGCGCGCGGTGGCGATCGCATCGGTCGATCGGGATTCGACCCTTTTTCCAAACAGATTTGGCTGCTCGCACCTCACTCGATCTGACAAAAAGCGAGTTTGAGATCGAAGACGCAAACCCAATCGAAAAGTTGCATTGGCGAGTTGCGTTGCCCGCAGATTTTGGGTGCGAAAATCCGGAACAACTGAGCTGAAAATCGGTCTAGAGGCATCTAGAACCCAGTCTAAATTCCGTAGTTTCCCAGAGATTAAATGGGTCTAATTGGCAATTTGGGTTTTTGTGCCATAACATTGTCAGTAATATTCCCGAGGCAACAGGGCTTGAGATCTTCCCGTCTGGGAAAGATCGCCCCAGACGGAAACCGGGCGATCGGGTTGCGGCGCGATCGAACCGAACATTGAGTCAAGCGGATGAGCAACGAGTCTACCTTTTCAAATCGAGGTGGGGTGCTAGTCGAAGATCGAGAATTCTCGCTGTCTGAATTAGGACAGACTTTGCGTCGGCAATGGAAGCCCTCTATATTGGTGGCGGCCGCAGCATTTACCTGGATGGTCTTCTCGACAATGCGAGAAACCCCGCTGTATCGGTCTCAAACGCTAATTTTGCTGAGTAACGAGCAAGCGACCCCGGCCATCTTCGGTCTGGATGAAACCGGAGTGGCCGTTAAAGACGTTAAAGATTTATCCACCGAAATCCAGATTTTACGCAGTCAGGCCCTCGTTGAAAGCGCGATCGCTCGATCGGAAACGACCGCCCAAAATTGGGATGCGGCCCAAGTAATCGAGAATTTATCGATCGGGCAAGCCGGAGATGCCGACGTGCTCATCGTCTCCTACACCGATGCCGATCCCCAACGGGCAAAAGACCTCTTAGATATTTTGGGCCAGGCCTATGTAGACTACAGTTTAGAGAGACAGCTCTCCCAAGCCACCAACGCGATTTCCTTCATTCGCGAACAACTCCCCCCAGCCCAAACCGAACTCGATGCCTCAGCTCAAGCCATTCGCGAGTTTCGCCAGCGCTACGGCATTGTCGATCCCGATGCCTATGCCATTTCCGCGAGCGATTACAAGCAATCCCTCGAACAACAAGCGCGGGATGCAGAAGTCAGCCTCAGCCAGGTTCGTCGCGAGTACGAAGAACTGCGCCGCCAACTGAGCGATGCCGGACAGAATCCGGAAACGGCGCTGCCCTACACTATTCTCAGTCAAGATAAAGATTATCAAGATTTAGCCGAACGGCTGCGGGAGATAGAGGCGCAATACGCCCTAGAACGGACGCGCCTCCACGATACCCATCCCACCGTCGAAGACTTGGAGTTTCAACGTCAGGAATTGCAGGAGCGGTTGCAAGGGCGAGTGGGGAAAGTTTTGGGGCGAAAGCCGTCTCCGACGGATCTCGAGAAGGCTTCTCGGGTAGAAGATATTCAGCGGGGTTTAGCCGATCGATTGTTGAGCGTCGAAGCCCAACTAGCTGCCGAGGAAAGCCGACTCCAGGCCCTTCGTCAGGTGGAAGCGGATTTTGCCCTTAACTTTCAGCAAATTCCCCAACTTCAACAAACCTATGCCGAATTGCAACGTCAGTTTGAGGTGAAGTCGGCTGCGGTCGATCGCTTTTTGTCCCAGTTGCAAGAACTCGAAATTGCCGAGGCCCAAGAAATCGCTCCCTGGCAAATTTTGGAACCTGCCTACTTGCCGACGACCCCCATTTCTCCCAACGTCAAGCGCGGGTTCGTTCTCGGGGCGATCGTCGGGGGATTGCTGGGAGTGGGGACGGCGATCGCTCTCGAACGGCTCGACGATCGCGTTAAGTACGTCGAACAAGTGAAACGGCTGACTCAATTGCCGTTGCTCGGTAGCATTCCCAAGGTCAAATCCAAGAGCGGGCAATTTGCTAGCGGAGTCCGCGAAGGCGCTCGAGATGGTTTATTTACGGAAGCGCTGCGTTCTCTGGCGATGAATTTGCGCTACTTAGTGCGGGAAACGGGGGCGATGAAGGTGCTGGCGCTGACCTCGGCCACCCCGAGCGAGGGAAAAACCACCCTGACGTACGGGTTGGCCATGACGATCGCCCAATTGGGAATGCGAGTGCTGGCCGTCGATGGAGATTTGCGCCGACCGACGCTGCACCAACTCGCCGGACAGGCGAATGCGACGGGTTTGAGTACGGCGATTGTCACCGAGCGACCGTGGTTGGACTTGGTGCGACCCGGAGAAGTGGAGAATCTCGATATCCTTACGGCAGGGCCGACTCCCCCAAATCCCCTGGCGTTGTTGAACTCTGCCAAGATGATGGAACTCATCGAGCAATGGCGGCGCGTTTACGACTACGTTTTGCTCGATACGCCACCGGTGGGGTTGCTCGCGGATATGCAGAGTTTGGGCGATCGGATCGATAGCGCCATCTTTGTCGTGGGTATGGAAAAAGTGACCCAAGGGGCGATCGGGCGGGCAATGGAGATGTTAGGGGGATGTCGAGTGTCGGGATTTGTGGCGAATTTTGTCGATCGCGGTCACGGAGACCAGACTTATGGATTGGATTATGCAGACTATTTTGAGTCATCTTTAAATGGAGATCGAACTTCTAATTTAAATCGCCAACAAATTGAGAAGCTTATGGGAATTTTTCGCCGTCAATAAGTTAAACTCGATCGCGAGTGTCAATTGGAAATAAAACCTAAAAAGAGAACGATTCTTTTAAGTTTGCGATAAGGTCTATTTGTGATTCGGGAAAACTGTGGTGTCATCTCAAAGTACAAAACTGATTATTGAAGCCGGACGGATCGAAAGCCAGTACTGGAAAGATTTGTGGCGCTATCGAGAACTCTTTTATTTCCTGGCTTGGCGCGATATTTTAGTTCGATACAAACAAACGCTAATTGGTATTGCTTGGGCGCTACTGCGACCGTTTTTAACAATGGTAGTGTTAACAGTCGTCTTTGGTAATTTAGCTAAATTACCATCAGACGATGCACCCTACCCAATCTTAGTTTTTTCAGCAATGCTGCCGTGGCAATTTTTTGCGAATTCCCTATCGGGTTGTAGTAATAGTCTGATTACGAATACGAACTTAATTTCCAAAGTTTATTTTCCTCGGTTGATTATTCCCGCGAGTGCAGTAGTCGTAAGTTTCGTGGATTTTTTAATTTCGGGGATGATTCTTCTGGGATTGATGGCTTGGTATAACTTCGTTCCCAGTTGGCAAATCGTGACGCTACCGCTGTTTATTGCGATCGCCTTTGCCGCAGCGATGGGAG
Source organism: Cyanobacteriota bacterium (assembly GCA_034189805.1). Taxonomy (GTDB): domain Bacteria; phylum Cyanobacteriota; class Cyanobacteriia; order Cyanobacteriales; family Geitlerinemataceae; genus Zarconia. Next base: position 46,069 of record JAXHUC010000016.1, on the reverse strand, counting down.
CAGGTTTATGGCTGGCATCGTTGAATGTAAAATACCGAGATTTTCGCTATATCGTCCCGTTTATCGTTCAGTTTGGGTTATATATTTCTCCCGTCGGCTTTAGTAGCGATATCGTCCCGGAAAAATGGCGCTTTATGTATTCTCTCAATCCAATGGTGGGGGCGATAGATGGTTTTCGCTGGGCAATTATTGGTGGAGAATCTCAACTCTATCTTCCTGGATTTGTTCTTTCTCTAGGAATTGTTTTTTTATTATCGGTGGGAGGAATTTGGTATTTTCGGAAAGTCGAACGTACGTTTGCTGATGTGATTTAATTTTCCAGATCTTAATCCATCGTACAAACAATCCCTTGCAATCTAGGTCAATTATGTCAGATACAGCCATTCAGGTCGAAAACTTGGGTAAGAAATATATTATCGCTCATCAAAAAAAAGAGCGATACGCCACTCTTCGAGATACGATGGCGCGAAATGCCAAGTCTCTGGGAAAACGGCTGCTCAAACCCTGGGGAATGAAAGATGCCGATCCGACTCGTGAAGAATTTTGGGCGCTCAAAGACGTTTCATTTGAGGTCAAACAAGGCGATCGAGTTGGGATTATCGGTCGCAACGGTGCGGGAAAATCGACCCTTTTAAAAATATTAAGTCGCATCACCGAACCGACGAGGGGAAGAATTGCACTCGAAGGTCGGGTGGCAAGCTTATTAGAAGTCGGAACCGGGTTTCATCCAGAATTAACCGGGAGAGAGAATATTTTTCTCAACGGTGCAATTTTAGGGATGAGTAAGGCAGAGATTAAGCGTAAGTTTGATGAAATTGTCGCCTTTGCCGAAGTTGAAAAGTTTTTAGATACCCCCGTCAAGCGGTATTCATCGGGAATGTACGTCCGCTTAGCTTTTGCCGTCGCCGCACACCTGGAACCGGAAATTTTGGTTGTGGATGAAGTCCTTGCAGTGGGTGACGTTGCATTTCAGAAGAAGTGTTTGGGGAAAATGGAGGATGTCGGTAAAGAAGGACGTACGGTTTTATTTGTCAGTCATAATATGGCTGCTATTCAAAATTTATGCCAATGGGTAGTTTGGCTTGATGGCGGTTCAATAACAATGAAAGGTTTAACGAATGATATTATTTATTCCTATTTTTCAGAAAACAAAGCATTATCAAATGAATGGGAATATTTAATCAGCTCTTGTAATTACTTAAAGTTTCGTCCAACGTTTGCTCGAATTTTGCAAAATAATAATCCAGCTAGTGTGATTGACTTCAATTCGGGTTTTAGTATCGAGATAAACTATATAATTAGTCAGGAACTTAAAAATGTTGCTCTATTAATAAGACTGAAAGATTCATTAGGAAACATTATCTTGACGAGTTGGGATACTGATGAAATGAATTCTCAAGGTAAAACAAGGAAGCCCGGTAATTATAAATCTGTTTGTCAAATTCCTGGATTTATTTTACGACCCGGTCAATATTCATTAACAATTGGAGCGCATATTCCTGACGTGAAAATGTTGGGATTTTATGAAGATATTATAAATTTTGAAATCTCATATTCTGGATATCAGTTAAATGCAAATCGACAGGGAATTATTACTCCTGTATTAAAATGGAAAGTTGTCTAATGTCTAGCTATTTATAAATTATTAATTTAGGGAAATGTCAATCTTGTCAAAAACATTAATTGTGACTGGAATGCATCGAAGTGGAACTTCATTAGTCACTCATTATCTAGCAGAATGTGGCTTGAGCATAGGTAATCAACTGCTTCCTGCTGATATTGGTAATCCTTTAGGATATTTTGAGGATACAGATTTTTTAGATTTGCATAGAGATATTCTGAAAAAAAATAAAATATCTACTTTTCCATCTAAAAAAGTAAACTTTCCAATTCAACTTGACGTGGAAGATAGACAACGAGCTTTAGAAATAGTTGGCTCAAAAAGAAATTTTTCTCAATGGGGGTTTAAAGATCCTAGAACGACTTTAATGCTTGATTTTTGGCTTGAAATTATTGAAAGCCCAAGTTTTTTATTTCTGGTTAGACATCCTTTAACAGTTTCAGACTCTCTTGTGAGAAGAGGAACAGATAGAAATATTGTAAATAATCCTACCATCGCTTTAAAGGCTTGGAAGATATATAACGAAGAAATCTTAAAATTTGCCACACTAAACCCTGAGATAAGTCTTGTTATAAACATAGACGATTTTATTAAAAGCCCTCAAAAATACGTTCAACTAATTTCTGAAAAATTTCAGTTCGATCTTTGTTTCAAGTCTTTCAATCGAGTATTTTCAGAGCAACACTTTAATGTAAAGCCTCCTAGTTATCGTCTCGTTCTAAAAAATAGATTAAATCCACTATATTTGTTTTTTTGTGTGCAGTTATACGACAAAATAAAAATGATTACTCAGAAAGCTATTTTATAGAAACTGTTTTCGTCTTTATGAATGTACTACACATCAATCAATCTGATATTTCGGGAGGTGCGGCGATTGCTGGTTATCGACTGCATCAAGGATTAATCACACAAAATATTGAGTCTAGATTGCTTGTGGGTTCGGTGAAAACGAGTGACGACCGCATTGCGCAAACACCTCTACGAAATAAGCGAGAACGGATCTTATCTCGCATCACCCGAGTTTTAGGTTTAAATTATCTCGATCGCATTAGTACCTTCGATATCCGGAAACATTCTTTTTATCAAAATGCCGACTTGCTCAATTTTCATAACTTACATACCGGTTACTTCAATTATTTAGCAATTCCCCAACTCACTCAGCCAAAACCAGCCGTTTTCACCCTCCACGATATGTGGAGTTTTACCGGTCACTGTGCCTATAGCTACGACTGCGATCGCTGGACAATCGGTTGCGGTCAATGTCCGTACCCTAACGAGTATCCAACAGTCCGAAGAGACAGTACTCGGATTGAATGGAAGCTCAAAAACTGGGTTTACCATCGTTCTCACCTGACAATCGTTACCCCAAGTCAGTGGTTGACTGAACGAGCCAAACAGAGTCTGCTCGCTCGTTTTCCCATTCATCACATTCCCTATGGAATCGATACTGATGCCTATGCACCTCTTAATACTGAAAAATGTCGATTGATTTTAGGAATTGACAACCACAAAAAAGTTCTCTTATTTAGTGCCGATAGTTTAAAAGATAAGCGAAAAGGAGGAGATTTACTTTTAAAAGCTCTCATCGGATTACCCCAATCGTTAAAAAATAAAATTGTTTTATTAACTCTTGGCTATGGAGGAGAAACGCTTTCCAAAAATCTTGGAATTGAGAGCTTACATTTAGGCTACGTCAGTAGCGATCGTTTAAAGTCGATCGCTTATTCAGCCGCAGACTTATTCGTTTGTCCCACCCGAGCGGATAATCTTCCTCTAGTTTTACAAGAAAGTCTGGCTTGCGGGACACCGATAGTATCTTTTGACGTGGGTGGTGTTTCCGATTTAGTTCGTCCGAATATGACAGGATATCTAGCAAAATCTGAAGATTTTCAAGATTTAAGTTACGGTATTTTAAAATTATTCGAAGAGGACGAGCGACGATATAAAATGGGTCAAGTTTGTCGAGAGATCGCTCTTCGAGAATATTCATTAGAACTGCAAGCGAAAAGATATATTGAGCTATACCAACAGATATTAAAAAAAGAAAATACTCAAGTAGTAGGAGTAAGACCGGCACAGTCATGAAATGTCCAACTTTGCAGAAATTACCATCTCCACCTCCGAAAAAAAAGGGATGGCCGTGGACGGAAGAAAGTTCCCAACAAAGTCCCCAACTCTCCGATCGCCTATCGGATGATTCTGAGTGGCCGAAAATTAGCATCGTCACCCCCAGTTACAATCAAGGAGAATTTCTCGAGGAAACGATTCGATCGGTCTTATTACAAGGCTATCCAAATTTGGAATATATTATTATCGATGGTGGCAGTACCGATAATTCGATCGAGATTATTCGTCAATACGAACCTTGGCTTACTTATTGGATTAGCGAACCCGATCGCGGTCAAAGCGATGCCATTCAAAAAGGTTTCGATCGCTCCTCGGGTCAAATTATGGGATGGTTAAATAGTGACGATCTTTTAGAACCTTTAGCCTTGCTTACCCTATCTTCAATTTATCAGCCAGGTTGTCATTGGTGGAAAGGAGATGCAAAACACATACTTGCTGATGGAACTATTAAAACTTATAAACAATCCCCTCTAGAAATTACGAGAAACGAACTACTACATGCGAGGTTAATTCTGACTCAAGTTTCGACGTTCTGGACTCGAGAACTTTGGCATCAAGCTGGAGGCTACATTAGCAATCTCAATTTTGCGATGGATTATGAATTGTGGTTGAGATTCTCGAACTATACATCTGTAACGACGATCGAGTCAGTTTTAGGACGATATAGAACTCACGATCGGGCCAAGACTGGAACCCAACAGGGTCAAGTTTTATACTTTCAAGAGTGCGATCGACTCAGGCAAAAAGAATATCAAAAACAACGACAAGGTAAATTACAACGATTTTTTCTAATTTCTTTTTGGACTCGACGGTTTTTAGCGAACACTTATGATGGGTGGCGAAGCTGGATCGGTCGCCGCAAAATTCCTTATGTCTAACTGTCTAACGTAATCATGCAATTTATTCATCGCGTTCAAACCTCCTTATCTTTCCGAAAACGAAGATTAAAAAGTAAAATTTTAAAATTTCGAGCAGCTCGGGTTCGGAAAAATGCCGAACTATCTCTGCGAACTTCTAGTTTGCGATTTTCAGAATCTATTCCCTTTACAATCGCTTGTTTGGTGGGAAAGCGGCAATTAGTAGACTTATTATTTACTCTATTAAGTTTTGAACGTGCCGTTGGCAGTATCGGACATTTAACAGTTCTTTCCGATGGTTCCCTCGATGCAAAAGATGTAGAATTTTTTCAACAATGGCATGAGAAGAGTCAAGTTTTCTTAAACCCAGAAGAACTTTGTCAAGCTTATCATTATTCCCTAGATAAAACGCTCTTAAGATTTTCTACCTCTTACTATCTCGCTCCCAAAGTTTTACTTGCTAACGTCGTTCAATCTCGATCGAACTGTCTGTTGCTCGACTCTGACATGATTTTCTTTCAAAATCCCCTCACTCAGAATGGGGAACTCAGCAAGGCGATCGAGTCAGAGCGATCGACTTGCCTAGAAGATGAGGTTGAAAGTTTCGATCCCGATATTTGGCGTTGCGAAACTTCTAAAAATCGTTCGTTTTCCAAAAAAGTTAATTCAGGTTTAGTTTACGTTCCTCACGGTGCTTTCGATCGGATCGATTGGCAAGATCGAATTCCCGAAAAATCGATCGAAAATCCCCATATATTTGCAGAACAATCTGTGATTGCTGCGGGTTTGGAAGCAGTTACATATTCTTTTCTGCCGAGAAGTAAATTTTTAGTTTCTCTTCGAGGAACGGGTTTTCCCAAGGGAGATTACTTACCATTTTGCGATATCGAAACATCCTATAGAGCGCTAGTTTGTCGGCATTTTGTCACACCCGTTCGTTACTTGATGTGGCTTAAGGCTTTTCCGTTGCTGAAAAACGATCTAAAACTAGCTCGATCGACCACCAAAGCAATTGCCGATAGTGACTATGATATTTCTCTACGCTGATGTTTTATATCGATCGGGTGGGATTGAAACCTACTTACACGCTTTATCTCTACACTTACATGCCGAAAAAATTCCCTTTCGGGTTGCAGTCGCGGAGTTAGAACCCTGTCCTTTAGTGGATGAGTTAGTTGAAAAGGGAATTTCCGTTTACCGCCAACGACGCATCCCTGGCGATCGATGGCGCATCCGGCAGTACGTCATGCTAACTTGGCTCTCCACTCAGCTCAAACCGGGAGATTGGGTGTTTTGCGTGCGCCAACCGATGGCAGCACTTTATCTAAAAATGGTGCGTTGGGTTCATTTGTGCCGAGCAAAACTCGCTGCCAGTTGGATGTTTGCGCCAGAATTTCTTCCTCCAGTTGCACCTGACGATCGCTCGTTTTGTCAGGCTGTTTCGGAAACTGATGCTGTGATTTCAGTTTCCCGTTGTACAGTCCATCAATTCCGGGAAGTCTATGGATATCAAGGAAAGGTCAATATCGTTCCCTATCACAATTTTTTGTTTTTTGAAAAAGCTATTCCGTTACCGAGTTCGCCGCCTTGGAAAATTGGCTTTATCGGTCGGCTAGATATTTACCAAAAAAACTTAGATTTGCTCTTCAAAGCACTCGTTCCTATTGTAGAAAAGTATGCCGATATTGAGTTACATCTTTACGGAAGGGGAAGCAGTCGAGGAGCGTTAGAAGCGTTGGCTCGTAGTCTAAGTATTTCCGAACATATTATATTTCATGGTGCGTACGACCACCGTCGGGATCTACCTCAAATCATGGCAAACTGTCATTTTTTCGTGTATCCCTCTCGTTTTGAAGGTGGACCTTGTTTTACATTACTTGAAATCATGCAGGCGGGACGATTTTGTGTGGCTTCTCGAGTCGGAGGTATTCCAGATTTGTATGAAGGGTATCCTCATATTGGCTTGTTAGTCTCTCCTGGAAATCTAGCAGAATTAATTGAGGGAATCATGACTGCTTTAGAACGAATTTTTAGAAACGAGATCGACGAACGAGTGATTCGAGAGCGTTATTTTAATGGATTTGATACAATCTCGGCACATCGCGCGTGGCTTTCCGTTATAGAAGTGAACTCGTGAAAGGACTTTGCGATGTTCGGGGAATCTTAAACCTAGTTTAAAATTATGAAATTTTTTCATAGATACAGACAAGTTAAAAATTTATTATTTCGCGTTGTCACACCTTCAAAGAATATTAACTGGGTTTTTATTTACGGTGCGCCTCGAAGCGGCACAACTTATACTTTTCAACAGTTTTTGAAAATTGCGAAGTCGGGTGCCAGTGATTGGGAACTGAGAGAATTTGTTCGGGGAATTACAAAAATAGAAAATTCTCAACAAACTTGGATCGATACAGATCGACTTTTCTATGATTTCAAACAAAACATTTTACAAAATGCAGCAGTTGGGGGAGGTGAAACGTTCGATTTTGTTGTTAAACAAGCTGACGCTACAGTTGATGACTTTATTTTTTGGAAACGCTTATTTCAATCCGAACCCAAATTGATTCTCTTTCTGTACCGGGAACCTCTAGGATGGTGGTCTTCCCTTCAAGAAAAGTTTGGGATGACCGAAACTCAAGGAGTCAACTTTTACCGATCGAGCTTTCAACGATACGACGATCTCGGTGGAATTGTCTTAGAATATGGAGAAGCTATTCCAGAATACTTACACACCTTAAAAGAATTTGAAAATACCGAGCTAACACCTTTTCGCATTAAACGAGATACCTTTGAGACGGCTCCTCCAGAATTGGCTCAGTATTTTGATGCTTTTCAATCTAAATTACAGGTAAAAAACGATCGAGATAATTAACGAAGCGAATTAGGAGAAAACTGTATTGGCTTATTCCTATTAATCGAACGAGCAAACTCACTGGTATATAATTAAATTTAGCTTTACACAATTTTATAATATTCTATATTAAGTTTTTGATAAAATATGCAACTAACCGTCATTATTCCAGTATATAATCGTTCTTCTATGCTGGCTCAAGCCCTGAAGTCCCTAGAAAAACAAACTTATCAAGATTTTAAAATTATTGTTTGTGACGATGCATCTCAAGAAAACTTAAGAGAAGTTGTCGATCGCTTCAAATCTTTAGATATTGAGTATCATTATTACTCATCGAATGTGGGTCAGTTTAAAAATTTTCAAAGAGGAGAACAGCTTTGTCAAACACCTTTGATGAAGTTTTTATATAGTGACGATCTCCTTTTTCCATCTGCTTTGGAAAAACAAGTCTCACAACTCAATCAAAATTCAAATGCTGCTGTTTGTTTGGGAGGATATATTGAATTCAAAGAAGATCGATCCCAACAAGACGTGAAGCTGAAAAAAGGTTTTATTCCTTATTTACCCAAACCTAGGAGAGAGTCGCAATGGGCAGAGCTTGAAAAGCTAAATTGTTTTTTTCCCAGTGCAGTTATGTATCGAACGGACTTATTTCGCCAAGTTGGAGGAATTAATACTGGGCTTCAAGGAATAGCCGACTGGGAAATCTATTTAGCGCTGTTATCTCGCTATCCTAGCGTAGCAGTTTCCGACCCCATTTGTGCGATGCGTCGTCATGACGATCAGGTGACAACGCAGTATAACTTGGATTCTGGTGGAATCCAAATTCACGATGTACTTTGGATGACCTCTGATGCCAATCCCGATCGCGATCGCGTTTCACTTCCCCTCTCCCAACAAGACTGGTTGCGACAGCAGATTTGTTGGAGAGCTTTACGGACTGTTATGACATCGGATAAAACCTGGTTTCTATTCCAGAAGTGGCTTAATATAGTCATTAAAAATAATATGCCTATCGCTATGGTATTTGGATTTCCTCATTGGTTATTTGTTAAAATAAATCATAAATTAAATTACAAATTAAACGCTTGTAATAATTTTTTAGCAGAAGACAAATTAAAAGACTATCAAAAGCAGATTGAAGCGATTATTCTGGAAAATTAAGACTGAAATTGGGGGCGCGATCGAATCATGAAACTCTGTTGGCTCATTCCCAGCGATCGAGGAGGCGGTGTCACTTCCGTTGCTGTATCGGTATCTCAGCAAGCCACTTCTAGCCAACACGAGCTGACGCTGCTGACAGTCATTGCGCCACTGGAAAATCTCGATACGAATCACAAATTGAAGTGTGATTCCCTCCAATTAAAACGACCGGCGAGGGAAACGCCGATCGCCTTACTAGAGTGGTTGCAAACCCATCCCCAAAATGTTTTATTTCTCAATGGCTGCGAACAAGCCGATGCTGTCATTCCCTATCTGCCAAACGCAGTAAAATGCGTCTACGTCGTTCACGATACCGCCCCTCAATATTGGTTAACTGCCGTTCGGGAAGAAGAAAATTTAGAGGCGATCGTCGCGGTTTCGGACACGGTAGCTCGTCAATTTCGCCATCGCCTCAAAACACCGGAAAAACTTTGGGTCATTCTCAATGGTTGCGTTTTTCCCGATCGCCCCACATCCCTCGAACCCAGACCCGACGATCTGATTTTTTTAGGAGGAGAAAAACCGATTAAAGGGAGTTTTGATGTCCTCGAACTGTGGCAGCAATTGGCAAAACAGAAGTTTCGAGGAAAACTGCACTGGTTCGGGCAAATTAGCACCCAGTTTCGCGCCAAAATCGATCGCCTTCCCCATCGCGATCGCATTCATCTCTACGATCGCACCTCCCGCCAACGTATCTTTGAAACTGCCGCCACCGCCAAAATTATTTTAATGCTCAGTCGCGTCGAACCCTTCGGCATGGCAACCATCGAAGCGATGGGGATGGGATGCGTTCCCGTCGCCTGGGATATCGAGACCGGAACCCGAGAAATCGCCACTGCAAACGAGTCGGGACTGTTTGCCCCCCTCGGCGATACCGCAGCCTTAGCCGATTTAGTTTCGTTGGGATGTCGGAACTACCCGACTCTGGGCCCGGCAGCGATGGAACGGGCGCGATCGCATTTCGACAGTACGACGATGTGGCAGGGTTACGAATCCCTCCTCAAAAAACTCGATCGATTGCCTCCTTTAACCCGCAACCGCGTTGGCGAGTCACCCCAACCCTACCAACCCCCCCAGAGGCAATATCAAAAAATTCCCGCCCCCATCCGCGCGGCGATTCGCCAATTTGTCGGTCGGTATCCCCGTCTGGGCTATTGGGTGCGGGACTTCAGGGGGTTGTAAGGTGATGGCGCAGCAAAGTTTTCTGGTACTCTCGGCCAATACCCCTTGGGTTTATGCTTTGGCAGAAGCCTTAGCCCGAGACTGTCCCACTCATGCCGTGCGGTTTTACGATTGGCGCAACTACGTCCGTTTGCGTCCCACTTGGCCCGATCGCCCCGTCCCAGAAGCCTTGAGTCGATCGATGCAAACCCTACCGCCAGGTTATGCCGGACGTTTGGAATGGCTGTTTCGTCCCTACGTGCGATCTCTGGTTCGGCGTTGGGGCGATCGCCTGCAACGGCAAAGCGGCGACTATCCCGTCGTTATCGCCCCCTATCCCTACCTCGCCCCTTGGGTGCGCAACGTTCCCAGCGATCGGCTGATTTACTACAACCTAGACGATTACCGACTCTACGAACCTCACCGCCAAGACTGGATTTTAGAACGGGAAGCGCAACTGGTGGAACGGGCGGCGATGGTGTTGTGTCTGTCTGGGTTTCAAGTGGCGGCGCTGCAAAAACGCTATCCCCACAAAGCCGAATCGATCCATCATTTTCCCCTCGGCGTTGCCCAGTCGTATCTCAATCCCGATCCCGATCGTCCGCCCGAACCCAAGACGGTGGGGTATATCGGCAATTTAGGCGATCGAGTGGATTGGCAGTTGGTGCAGGAAGTGGCGAGTGGTTGTGTCGAAGTAACGTTTGTGTTTGTCGGCAGTACGAATGAAGATGGAAACTCGATCGACTCGTCGAACTGGCAAACCCATCGCCAAAAGGCACTGGCATTACCCAACGTCCGGCATATCGATAAAGTCCCCCAGGACAAAGTGACTCAATATTACCGATCGTTTGCTATGAGTTGGATTCCCTATGTGGTGACGCATCCCTTCAATCAAGCGGCCTGTCCCACCAAAATTATGGATGGTATTGCCAGCGGTCGTCCCGTCCTTAGCACCGATATTCCCGAATCTCGCGTCTATCCCGACTGGATCGAAATTTTTCGATCGCCCCAGGAGGCGATCGATCGAATTCGGGTCTGCCTCGACTCCCCAACCCACTCAGCCAGCAAGCAACTTGAATTCGCCCGCCAAAATACCTGGCCCGTACGTGCGGTGGAGTTGCAACGCATCCTTCAAGAACGAGTATTGACCGATGGATATACCTGAAACCCGATCGCCTTGGATTTGCTGCCAGTTGGGGGCGCGCCGTCACTACGAAACGCCGCGCGCCCTGCATCGTAGCGGAAAGCTCGCTTGCTTGATTACCGATGCTTGGGTGGTTCCCGGCAGCTTCTTCAGTTTGCCGCTTCCTGCCTCATCCCTACGCAAACTGCGCCAGCGATTTCACCCCGAACTCGATGGAGTCGTGAAAAGTTTTACCGCTGCGGCGGTTGCCTTTGAACTGCGGCAAACCCTCGATCGCACCTCGGGGTGGACGCGAATCATCGATCGCAATCGCTGGTTTCAAAAACAAGTGCTGCAAATTCTCCCCTCCTTATCCGTCAGCGATGCGAACGATCCGCCAACGTTATTTTCCTTTAGCTATACCGCCTTAGAACCGTTTCGATACGCCAAAACCCAAGGCTGGCGCACGGTTCTCGGACAGATCGATCCCGGACCCGTCGAAGAGCGAATTGTCGCGGAAGAACACCGCAAACATCCCGAATATCGCAGCCAATGGCAACCCGCACCATCGGAATATTGGGACAATTGGCAAGAAGAATGCAAGCTGGCCGATCGCATTATCGTCAGTTCCCCTTGGTCGCGCCAAGCCTTAATCACATCCGAGGTTCCGGCTGCCAAAATCGATGTCATTCCCCTGGCTTACGATCGCCCCGTTGCCAAAGATTTTGCCCGATCGTATCCCAAATCTTTCTCACCGGAACGACCGCTGAAAGTCCTATTTCTCGGTCAGCTTATTTTACGTAAAGGAATGGCGGCGTTACTCGAGGCAACTCAACTGCTACGCGATGCGCCGATCGAATTTTGGTTTGTTGGTTCCCCAAAAATCGAGCTACCCCCACAACTGGCATCGAACCCGAAAATTCATTGGGTGGGGCTGGTTTCCCGCAGCGAAACGGCCCATTACTACCAACAGGCAGACGTATTTATTTTTCCCACCCTTTCCGATGGTTTTGGTTTGACCCAACTCGAAGCGCAGGCCTGGCAGTTGCCGATTATCGCCTCCCAATTTTGCGGCGAGGTGGTACGCGATCGCCTTAACGGTTTAATTTTAGAAGAAGTCACCCCAACCGAGATTGCAAAAGCCTTAGAATTTTGCGCCAACCATCCCCAACAGCTCGAATCCTTTTCCCGTCAGTCTACAAATCTCTATTCTTTCGATCTTTCCACTTTGCAGCATCGCCTCGAAAAACTACCTTATGCCACTGTTTGAATTCCCAGAACTTTTATGCGCGCAAGTGGGTTTGCTGTTGGTTAGCATTCGCTGGATGCTGCGTCGAAATGATGAAACTCTTCTACTCATTCATACCTTCTTATTTTACGTCACGGGATATCGTTATTTAACGGTTGCTAATGGTTGGAATCGTTGGGTCGATCTAACTCATTTTGGATTTAATGCGATCGACGAAAATCTGGCATTACAAGCCTTAAGTTATATCGTTCTCGGTCAAATTTGCTTGACGCTGAGCTATATGTACGCCCAAACTCAAGTGATTCCGGTGCTGCAACCGATTCGCGATCGCCCCCTATTTCGCTGGCTGCGTTGGAAAGCCATTCTTCTGGGTTTGTTGTGTTTGCCCCTAGTGGTTCTCATCCGCGCTCGAGTCGCTTCTCAAGTCGGTGGGGGACGGTCTTTAGCCTTTGAAGTGAGTGGCTATTTAAATTTATTTCCGATGGTTTTGATTGGTGTTGCCGCTCTCATTATTTGCTTGTGGAAATTTGGCGGTTTGCCCACTTTTACTCACAAAGTTTCTGCAATTCTAATTGTTTTCGGTGTCGTTTATCTAACCTATACCCCCCACAGTCGATTTAATTTTTTAGCCTGGATTATTGCTTGTGGGATTATTCTGTCTTCTTCCTATCGAGCTAAAACGCGATTAATTTCATTCTTTCTATTTGCGGTGTTGGGAATGAGTTTGTTTGCCGTTGCCGGGGCGACGCGAAATTTCGATCGCACTCGAGGAGATTTGAATCAAATAGCGATCGAACGAGCTTTAAGCGCAGAAGATGGCAATATGCTCGATGGTTTTGTTCTCCTCAGACAAGTTTATCCCAAACAGTTAGATTTTTCATTAGGAATGCAACATTTAGAAATTTTGATGCGTCCGATTCCCCGTTCTTTGTGGCCGGGTAAACCTGTGGGTGGCTATATGAATAAGTTAGGAAATTCGATTCGAGGTGGGAAAGGCACTTTGGGAATTTCACCCACTGTATTTGGTATTTTTTACTCCGAAGGCGGTATTTTGGGAATTATTTTTTTTTCGGGGTTATATGGAATAATTTGGGCAAAAATTATCCGCTCTTTGATTGACTTGCATCCCTTTGCTAGCATTCTCGCTCGGGCTATTTTCTGTGCTGCCCTCGTGCCGATTTTACGCAGTGGCGATATTGCCGGAAATTATGCCTGGATCGGGATGGCATTTTGGCCGTGTTTTGGCGTGCTTTGGTACCAACGCTGTTATTTTCAATCTTTTTATCGCCAACAACCAGAGATCGAAACATTTAAAACTATTGAAAAATCGCAGAATTCAATCTCTCAAAAAACTTGACTTTTAAGTAGGTTTATGAATATTTATATCATTTAAAAATAATGTCTCAAATTTCTTTTTCCCTTTCAAACTTATCTCTCAAACCGATTCTTCGATCGCTCAAATATCACGGCTTAGTCCGAAGCGCCCGCATCAGAGCCAACCTCGGGCAGGCGAACCCCCAACCCAAACCGATCGCCTTTATTATCGGCTGCGGTCGATCGGGAACCACCCTCCTGGGCAACATTTTGTCGAGCCATCCCCAGATTCACTACTTTTTCGAGCCGTATCACCTGTGGGCGGCAATCGAACCGCGATCGGACGTTCTCAACTTCTTCGATCGCCTCGAGGCCCAACTCTTGATGGATGCCACGGATGCCAACCCCCAAGCCCAACAACGATTCGATCGACTGTTGCGATCGACAACCCACCCGCAAACCCAGCTTATTGTCGAAAAAACCCCCCTCAATGCCTTGCGCATCGGCTATCTCAACACCCTCGCCCCGAATGCCAAGTTCATTCATCTCGTGCGCGATGGGGTCGAAGTATGCCACTCTATTCACAAACTGGCGCGCACCAACTGCTATAAAATTGCCGGAAAACCCGATTTCAATCAATGGTGGGGCGATCGCGATGCCAAGTGGCAGGCGATGGTGGGCGATGGCATCAAAGCCGGTTATTATCCCGACGATATCGGCGATTTCGAGGATTTGCAGCATCGCGGGGCCTACGAGTGGCTGTTGAGTTTGGCAGAAGTCGATCGCCAGCGAGGGCAGTTGGGCGATCGATTGTACGAAATCACCTATCCCGAACTCACCACCCAACCCCGACAAATCCTAGAAACGCTGTGTGGGTTCTTGCAACTGGACGCACCGCGCCCGTGGATCGAAAAAGCGATCGCCCCCATTGAAGCCCCCCAACCCGCCACCCTCCATCTGAGCTTACCGCCAGACCCTTGCGAAGCCTTCAATACTTACCAACAACGTTACGGATTCCCCCGTCGCGCCGCATGTTACCAGGAGATGCGGGAGGTGCGACAGTGACCAAAGTTGCCCTCCTGTTTGCCAACTTCGGCCCCTACCATCTCTCCCGCTTTAAAGCCTTCCAAGACTATTGCCAGCAACGGGGTTGGCAGGCGGTGGGAATCGAACTGACGCGATCGGGAATTGCTTACGACTGGCGAACTCAACTCGATAACTTCTCGAGTTCGATCGTTTCCGTGTTGGGCGAACAGACCCTCAATGCGGTGCGATTCGATCGACTCATCCGCCAACTTTACGCCGTCCTCGCCCGAGAAAATCCTGATGCGATCGCCATTGCCGGATACTTCCGCCCCGCCCTTCTCGCCGCCCTTCTCTGGTGTCGCTGGCATGGGAAAGCGGCGATTTTGCTTTCGGACTCCAAACAAGACGATGCCCCCCGGCAATGGTGGAAAGAAACGGTCAAAGCGGGGATACTCAAAGGGTTTCAAGCGGCGCTGGTGGGCGGCAAACCCCACAAACGCTATGCGATCGACCTGGGAATTCCGCCAGAAGGGGTATTTTGCGACTACGACACGATCGATAATGCGACGTTCCATCCCAACGCGATTCGCCATCTGCCATCGCCCCTGCCTCGCCCCTACTTCCTCGCTGTCAATCGCTTCATTCCCAAAAAAAACCTATTTCGTCTCCTCGATGCCTATGCCCTCTACCACCAGTCTGCCTCCGGAGAACCCTGGGATTTGGTGTTGTGTGGCGATGGCGAACTGCGAAACGAAATCGAAAAACGGATCGACGAACTCGGCTTAGCCTCAGCCGTCCGCTTGCCCGGTTTTCTCCAACAATCACAAATGCTGCCCTACTATGCCCACGCCGGGTGCTTCATCCATGCCAGCACCCAAGAACAATGGGGCCTCGTCGTCAACGAAGCCATGGCTGCCGGACTGCCCGTCTTGGTATCCCGTTGTTGCGGGTGTTATGAAGATTTAATCGTCGATGGCGCGACGGGGTTTGGCTTCGATCCCGAGAATACCGAGGAACTGGCACGGTTGATGCTTGAGGTGGCATCCGAGACATTCGATCGCGCTAAAATCGGTCGAGCGGCTCTCGATCGCATCCAACATTTTTCCCCCGATGCCTTTGCCCGAGGTTTGAGTCAAGCAGTTTGCTATGGCCTTGGCGCACTGACAGGGAGACGCGGCGAGACCTAGTGCCGCTACGGGTCATTAAAAATGCGTCTTGAAAAGTTGAACGGGACGGAAACCGACACCGCTCGCGATGCACGCAAAATGAAAAATTCAAAATGTCCAGTACACATAGCTTTTATGGGTTAAAGACTGGTCAGTTATTTTTGCCGCACTGCACTAGTACCCCGTAGCAGCACTATGACTCTACGACAGAACCCACGATGAAAATTTTAATGGTTATCCGTGCCGTCGGCAGTACCTATGGCGGCACATCTCAATGCGTTCTCGATTTAGCGCGGGCTTTGGGCAATGCGGGAGTTGAGGTAGACTTGGCAACCACCCATGCCAACGGCGCGCAACCCCTGGAGGTTCCCATCGATACTTGGGTCGAGGAGTCCTCCTATCGAATTCGCTACTTTCGGTACTGGGGTTGGAGTGACTATCAGTTGAGCAACCGGTTTGGGGGATGGCTGTTCGATCGCATCCGAGACTACGATTTAGTACATACCCACGCGATTTTTGCCCCTACCAATTTACCCGCCTATTGGGCGTGTTGGGGCGCTAAAATTCCCTATGTCGTCACCCCTCACGGGATGCTCGAACCTTGGGCGCTGGCTTATAAGGCAACGAAAAAGCGAGTCTACTACCATCTCCTGGAAAAACAGGCCCTCAACCGCGCCAGTGCGATTCACGTTTTGACTTCGGCGGAAGCGCGAGGAGTCGAACGCCTTAACTTGAAGTCCCCAGCAGTTGCGATCCCCAACGGAATCGATCGCCAACCCTTTGAAGAATTACCCAGTCCGGAGATGTTCTACCAAGCGTTTCCCGAAATTCGCGATCGCCCAACGATTTTCTTTTTAGGTCGCATCGATCCCAAAAAAGGACTCGATTTACTCGCGATCGCCCTAGCAAAAGTTCGCGCTCGTTTTCCCGAGGCGCATCTGGTCGTTGCCGGACCGGATAATATTGGCTTTTTACCCACCGCGCGCGAGTATTTTCAAAAATCGGGCTGTTCTGATGGAGTCACCTTTACGGGAATGCTCGCGGGGACGCTCAAATATGCAGCCCTGGCAGCAGCCGATATTTACGTCGCGCCGTCCTATTCGGAAGGATTTAGCCTCTCCATCCTCGAAGGAATGGCCGCTGGCTTACCCTGTGTTATCACGCAAAACTGCAATTTTCCCGAAGCTCGAACCGCCGAAGCTGCTTGTGTTGTTGAGACTGATGCTTCGGCGATCGCCGAGGGGTTACTCGAGTGCTTGGCGAATCCGCATGGGGCAAAACAAATGGGCGATCGCGCTCGTCAACTGATTTTCGATCGATACACTTGGGATCGCGTTGCCCGACAGATGCGCGCGGCCTACGAAAGAATTATCGACTCGCCACTTTAGCGCGAACGATCGCCTATTCGTCCTCTAGCTGGCGCTCGTTTTCAAATTCATCGGTCAATAACGCGATCGGGATGAGAATGAGAGTGCCAAAAATTAAAGAGCCAATAAATAGAAGACTCTTTAATGTTTTCCCGAAAAAGACATTTAGATTTCGGTTGACAACTTGGTTTGAAGTATAAAACAGCATGGTCGCTTTTAGATTGCCTGATGTTAGTAAACGTTCGATCGAAATTTTCCTAACAACACAAACAATCTTGAATCTCTTATCGGATAAGATTGCTAGATGCTCAAGGCATTCAGGTTGAGTACGAATTTCGTTCGATATCGTCTTCTCGATTGTAAAGGGATGAATCTCAACTTTCTATCCGCCATTATGCTGAAGTTTTGGCGACAAAGCAGATTTAATCGAATTGCAATCGTCGTTTTTGAGTTCTGGCAGTCTCTATTTTCAACACGCTCTAGAAATATTACCTACGTAATTTCACATAAATCGATCTGCGAATTCGATCGATTTCCCTGGAAATTCGTATTAACGATCCAAAGCACGATCGTTGATTTATATCATTTCTCGAACTCAATCGATCGAACGAATCTCACGGAAACCAACCTTAAAGATTGGCCGTACTCAACTGCAACCATTGCCACAACAGACCGAACGCAGCGCCAGCAATCACCAACCAAGCCGAAGACACTCGAAACCGAAATAGAGCGATCGCCGCCAACAGCGCTACCGCAATCGTCCAGACATCGACGAGGGCGGCCCGTCCGAGGGTGTACGTCACCACCGCCATCAACCCCAATGCAGCGGCGTTCACTCCATCGAGAAACCCCATCGCCCAGGGCGATCGCCGCAATTTGGGAACCCAAGGGTGGACGATGCCGACCAAAACGAACGCTGGCAGAAAAATCCCGATCGTCGCGGCGATCGCCCCGGAATTACCAGCCAGCAGGTATCCGACAAAGGTTGCCGTGGTAAACACCGGACCGGGGGTAATTTGACCGACGGCGATCGCATCGAGGAGTTGTTGCGAACTCAGCCATCCCCATCGTTCGACTAAATCTCGCTGCAAAAACGCCAGCAGGACGTAACCGCTACCGTAGAGGACCGAACCGACTTTGAGGAAAAATAAAAACACTTTGGGCCAGCCAACCGTCACCGTCGCCGCAGCCAAATCACCTGCCTGCGCCCAGATTTCCGGCAGCGGCAGCAACCACATCGCAGAAGGGCGATCGCCCCACCGTCCCCAGTTTTTCACCAGCAGTACGGCAAATCCGGCCAAAAACAACAACAGAATTTCGTTAATCCCCAAGAAAAAGGCAGCGATAACCGCTATCCCGGCAACCGTCGTCGGCACGTCTTTGGCGGCTTTGCGTCCCAGCTTCCACAACGCACTCACCACGATCGCCACCACCACGGGTTTGATGCCGTAAAGCAATCCTTCGAGTTGGGGAAGGGTTTGGTAGCGCGCGTAAACGGCCGCCAACGTCCACACCAGAACCAAGGCTGGGAAAATAAAGCAGCTTCCCGCCACCACCAAACCGCGCCAACCGCCCATTTCATAACCGATATGAATGGCGAGTTCTGTGGAATTCGGCCCTGGAATCAGATTGGTGATGCCGAGCAAATCTAATAGGGCTTCTCGACTCAACCACCCTCGGCGTTCGACCACTTCTTCTTCCATCATGCCAATATGAGCGGCCGGGCCGCCAAAGGCGACGGAACCCAATTTGAAAAAGACGATGGCGAGTTCTTTGAGACGCTGTTGTTGTTGTGGCGGTTCGAGTTCGCGATAAGGAACGCGATCGGGTCCGGTCTCTTCAATTTCCCCAGACATAAAGGCTTTGTGAAATAAAGGGAGAGGGTGATGAATGAGAAGATTGTAGCTCGATCGATCCGATCGCCAGGTTAAGCTTATCTTAATCAAAGGATAGCCATCAGCTTTCAGCCATCCAACTCGAACAGTCCCAACCGAGGAGAGTTTCGAGTTTGGCGATTTCGGCGCGATACCGCTCTTGCAGAAATTGTCGATCGGCAACGCTCATCGGCTCGTAAGTATTGGAGAATACCCGTTTTGCCGCTTGATGGTTGAGGGGAGATACGCCGATAAATTCACAGACTTTATCGACCGTTTCGGTATGGCGATCGCTCAAATCTTCGGTTTTGAGGAACAACATCTGAGACCGGGAAAAGTATCGTTCCATCCGTTCGATCTGTCGAACGTAAAACCCTTTATCGACGTAAGAAAATAGGCGATCTTGGCGGGGAAATTTTCGCAGGCGACGAATTTTCTCAACTCGAATCGCCTCAGAAAATGGCAACGTTTCGATACCTCGTTTCACCTGCATCATGTAGTTCGAGTACGCTCGCTCGATCGGGTTTCGCAGAATGAAAATGAGTTTCATCGCCCGGTTGTACTGGCAAATTCGTTTTGGGGATTGCTTCCAGTACATGTAGGCGGGTGTGGCTTCACCGCAAACTCGAGTGCGATCGTCTGTTTCAAACAAACGATGGTAATCGTCGTAATTGGCTTGAGAATATCCCCAAAAATCCCCTTTATCGAAAAAGTGAGCTTCCTTTTTTTTGGGAAGGCAAATTTCGGGGTGGTCGCTCAGAAAAGTATGTAGCGCGCTCGTTCCCCCTTTTTGCGTACCGACAATTAGAAAACTAACTTTCATCTTAGTTCGTTTTTGAGGTTTCTCAACTCGCTCTCAACTTTAAATCTTGAGGTTTAATGTTAATAGGCATTTCCGAAAATTAAAATTGCAATCAATTTTGATATTGAAACCAGCAATTCTCGCCCCTGTTCCCTGATTTGGAGGAAATGTTTAATAGCCGATCGCTAACGACTAACGACTAACTGCTAATGGCTGAAGGCTTTTCCGCATAAAGCGTTTTCCATTCGGGAAATTCTCGATCGAGCAGTTGACCCAGTTCGACGGTTTGCTGTTGGAAAATCGGTCGCAAGTACGCTTTCGTCGGTTCGAGCAGGGTCAGATCTCGCTCGACGGGTCGAGAAATTACATTGCGCAAGTTGCGACGCATCGATTCGGGAACCACTGTTTTCATCGCTTTCCAAACTGGCGTACCGCGCAGATGGGAGAACACTCCCGACCCCATTGTCTTCTTCACTTTTTCTGGGGAAACGTTATCGCGCCGATTGAGGGTTGCGGGAACGAAGGATGCATCGACTTCGAGCCATCGAAAGATATTTTGTAGGGTTTCGACGGTATTCTGGGTCAGTTCTTCGACGGTAATCGCCATCACCCGATCGCGTCCGAACAGTTCGATGTAAGGTTTCAGTTGCATCGCGTAGTGGCTGACATCGATAAAATGCTTCATGCTTTGGATGGCGCTGAGCATATCGCGACCTTCACCAGACCACTGCACGTCCCACCAGTAATGGCTGATCGTCCGTTCGATCGGATCGCGCATAATGTAGAGAATGCGAGCTTCGGGACTGAATTCGGCAATGCGTTCGGGAACCCCAGTGTAGTGCGGCTGCCAAGAATAGTGCTGGGATGCTTCCCCCAAAATCGATTCCGATGTGGCTGCCTCAAACAGGCTCAGATACCACTCTTCTCCCTTCGACCAGTTCATCTCCTTGACAAAATATCGAGGTTCTTTGAGCGGTCTTTTGCTCATGAAGATATCGGGATGTTCGTCTAGATAGTTATACAGGGTGTTAGAACCCGACTTCATCGAACCAACTACGAACAAGTTCGGAATTTTTTTGGCAGTCACAGTCTACGGAGGTGAGGATGTGTGGATTTTTTCTAGATTATAGTGACAAAATCGGGATTGGGCTATTTGAGGTCAGTTGTCAGCTCGCTATATTCTGAATGGTTATGGATGGTGTTACCCGAGCTAGAGAAACTGGGGAAGAGAGACCCATAAGATGTTGGAGTCCGGATGAACACAGTCATAACAACTGCCAGCTTGCTTAATGTTTAGCATGCGGTTGTTGATGGCAAGTTAAACGGTTTTTCCGGTATCGAGTTCACTATTTGTAACCCGCTCGAACCCGTGTGTTTCACGATCTGACTCTTGTATGCAGGGGGTTTGGGGGAGGCATTTCGTCCCCCAGCAGGGGGTTTGGGGGGAGACCCCCCAACTCCGGGTTTTGCAGTAAATCTTGGGGTGCAGATAACGCGAATACAACAGACCGTTGACAGTAATGGTAAGCGATCGATTTTTAATACGTGCCAGCTTACCCCGACTTCGACTCTTCAGTCGGCTGATATAAAATTCGTTTTCCCTGGCGTTGACCTGAATCCTGCCAACCCCGTTTGACGAGTTCTCCAATCCGATTGAGGGTGGTGATATAAGAAGGCGAACAGCCTAAAATAACGGCAAGTTCCTTTGCTGTTTTCAACTCGCTCG
Organism: Cyanobacteriota bacterium; assembly: GCA_034189805.1. Taxonomy (GTDB): domain Bacteria; phylum Cyanobacteriota; class Cyanobacteriia; order Cyanobacteriales; family Geitlerinemataceae; genus Zarconia. The sequence goes on along the minus strand of JAXHUC010000016.1, from coordinate 24,602 downwards.
AAGGTCGGATCGATCGCACTTTGGATGGGGTGGAGGGGTGCTGGGTTTGCCGGGGGGAACGGCTTTGATGGGAACGCTCGGATAATTTTCGAGTCATCTTTTCTCCCACTTGCCGGGAGATTTCATCGCGTAGGGTATTCTCGAGTAGTTCCGGGAGATGCTGGCTCAGATACGAATCTAAATTCTGCTCTAAAGTTTGTTCTAGAGTTTGCTCTAAGATGCTCTCAAGGCGCTCGTCAATATATTCGTGCAGGGGATAATTGACTCGATCGCTTTCGGTTGTCGGACTTGTTGGCAAGAGATTTTCGAGACTTCGATCGAGATAGCGATCGATTAAAGCATTGATGATTTCGCTTTCGGTAATTTCTCGATCGGACCAATTCGCCTGAAGCAGTTGCCACTTTTGATGGCTAATCTGAAAACAGACTTGAATGCGATCGGCGTTTTGGGTTGAACTCATAATGAGAAACGACTCAAGCGAGGGCACCGAGTAAAGACCATATGTGAATCTCTAGACAAGTGGAAATCGATGCGTCATAAATCTTACGAGGATTAAGCTTTCCGCGATCGGCTTTCGTGTCAACTCGATCGAAGTTTATCAAAGCCAAATATCTTCACTCAAGGGATGAATGCATCGTTTTGGACGCGCTAGTTTCATTAATTTTGTCAGCGCTTTTGGCTTATTTAAAGCTTATGGCTGATAGTCAATCGCTAAATGCTAACGAAATCACACTTGCATGGAGATATTTGTAATTATATCTTCATAACGCCGGTTGTGCGAGCATTCAAAAATAAACTTAATTCAATTATTGCAATTTATTTCTAATAAAATAGAGATCGAAAAATGAATCTTTTGCAACTTCGATCGACTCTAAATCAATTAAAGCCAAAAGACTCAGAGAATCGATCGAGACGAGCTTTTCGAGGGGGCGATCGTCTCGATATTGTTGACTCTCACAATCCTCACAATCTTTCAGGTTACCCGGTCTTTGGCGTTTCGTGGTGATGCGATCGAATTAAAGAGCATTCATCTCGGAGAACGAATGCAAGCAAACTGGGAAAAAACCGGAAATTGGAGAATCTTTTAGACGGTTTATTGAGAATTTATCTAGATAATTTTTAGCGTTTTTAAACAAGCAAACGCAACGGTTTTGCTGCAAACCGCACTTGGCAAACTCGATCGAGCTTGAGGGGGCAGGGGAGCTAAATCGTTCCATCCCCTGCCCGATTGAAGTTAGCCAGCCAAACTCTCAAAACAAAGCGGAACCAAATCCCCTTGCTGGGTCAATCCGAGTAACATTGGTTCGTCTGGAGCAATCAGTTTGCCACTAAGGACGCAACGTTCTTCCTTTTGGGCAATTGCTTCCATGCTCGCGCGGATATCAGCGCGGGAAAACTGGGGCTTGTACTCCCCGGACTTGTACTGCACGTAATTCCATAGAATATCTCGAACGAGAGCTTGATATCCCCGATCGCCCGAGAGCGCTTTGAGTCTATCCTTCAATTCCCGTTCCAAGCGGATGCTCGTGACCTCCATATCCGTCGTTGAAGTCCGAGGGCGGGTCGTCGCGTGCATAATTTTTTCCTCTAAAATTGGTGGACATGGTTGTAATATTAGTGTAGTATACCTAAAGTAAGATGTACATATTGAACTTCATCAACTTCTCGTGAAACCTTTCTCTCCCAATGCCAACGCCCTTCCTAGCATCCTCAATGTCCCCGGTTCGATCGAATCGGCTAAATTGAGAACGTGGACGTGTGGGAGCAAAAGTGTCTCGGTTTCGAGCGCGAACCGAGAGATTGCCAGGATAGATAATGTCAGAATAGACATTGTAATTCGATCGACATCCAAGCTCTTAGATGCAAGCGATTTAGGCAATCCCAGCGAGAATTTTTCAGTGGCAATGGAGGAACATCGAGGTTATAACGATCGACTGTTGCACCTTCAGCCAAAATTTTATCGAAGCAGCGAACGGGTCGGGGATAAAGCGCCCTCACCCTGGTAAAAGTCAAAACCAACAACCGTGTTTGACCCCCGCTTCGACATCAGAAAGCGGGGGTTTTGTAGTAAGGAGTCGAGCGGTGACGAGTATAACGGACATATTGAGGCAATCGGTGGTGGTTTTCTCGCAAAACTACTTACCCATTAGCCGCATCAACGTCAAGCGAGCCATTGTTCTGTTAATAACGGGTAAAGCCGAACCCTTGGAGTTAGCCGATGGTGGCGCTGCGGGTTGGCACGTCAGTTCGCCGAGTACGGTACTCTGGGTTCCCGAACACATCCGCTTGAAAATGGCCCGAACCGAGCGAATTTGGAAAATCCCACCCGTGAACCGACGGGAAGTGCTGCGACGGGATAACCACACCTGCGTGTACTGCGGGAGTCGCAAACAACTCACCCTCGATCACGTTTTGCCCAAATCCAAAGGGGGAACTCACACTTGGGACAACGTCGTAACCGCGTGCAGTCCGTGTAACGCTCGCAAGGGCGATCGCACTCCCCAAGCAGTAGGAATGGTACTCAAAACCAAACCCAAAGCACCCATGCATCCTGCGGTTGCTTTTGCCGAACAATTTTGGCGACAACAGCAGTTCAACATTTAGGGGACTCGGGATCGATCGATGAAAAATCGATAAAAGATCGGTAAAAAATCGGTTCTCGCCCATCTAAAAAATGCATATTCTCTCAAAAGACTGCGTATTTTTTAGATAGGAGGTTTATCCTTTGTGGGAATCGATCGCATTTCATCAATCGATCGACCCCGATGAGCTGTGTCCCCACCTCCACGATCGATTATTGTCTTGCGAAAATCCCAGCCATGCTGAAGTTTACTTATACCGAAACGGATGTGCAACTGGAGCGTCTGATGACTTCCCCAGAAGAACTGGTGGCACAGCGCGTCACTCTCGCGATGCGAGTCGGACACGGCATTTGCGTCGAACCCACTCAAGCATCTTTCTTGCTGCCAAACCAGGTGTCGGGTTTGGTCGAGCTAGAGGCGATCGTCCGCGACGAGGCTTACCCAGAGGTTTCTCTGTGCGTTGCCGATGCAGAATTTGTAGAAATCAGCTTGGGAGGAACCTGGATCGCCGAGAACTCCCAAACCTGTGCTGGGGTTTTCGTCACGGCGGTTTCGCCAGGGTGCGAACTGCTGCTGCTTCAACTCTGGCAGACCGCTCGCAGCGATGCGTCTTGTCTGCGAGAATGATTGAGGATGGGCGATCGGGGAGCTTCGGAGGCTTGGGAGGCTTCGGGAGCTTCGGAGGCTTCGGGGGCTTGGGAGGCTTGGGAGGCTAAACTCTAATCCCAATTTTCCCCCTCACCGCGTCCGGAGCGTCATCTTCTTCCCCCATCTCCCCATCCTGACAAACATATATTTCGATATTTTTGAGATTCCGCGTGAAATAAGGCCTAGGAAACAGAAAAGGCAGCGGTTGGGCCGCGCGCGCGAAAAACTGCGATCGAACGATTGCAGTAGTCTGTCTCCACCCAGATAATTCTCGATTTCGAGCATGTCGATGGCGATCTACGTACACTAAGAGGGAATACGCGAGAAACCTGCAAGCTCTCAATTCCGCATTCCCAACTCAAATCAATGTCTCGATCGCTCAAAGTTTCCTCCCAATACATTCCCATCGTTAAAGCAGCGCTGCGGCGCAAGGGCTACCCGTCACAAAAGTTACTCGCCGACGAGTTGGGGATGGGGCGGGATACGGTAAGCAAGTTTCTCAATGGCAAGGCGATCGATTTTCTCAATTTTGAAGAGATTTGCCGCGCGCTGGGTTACGAGTGGCCCGAGATTGCCGATAAGTCCGACGAGTCCCATTTTCCCGAACCGCCAGCCCCCCGTCCCGCGCCGCGTCAGGATTGGGGAGAGGCGATCGAAATTTCCAGTTTCTACGGACGCGAGGGGGAACTGGAAACGCTGACGCAGTGGATTGTGGGGGATAAGTGTCGATTGGTGGTGTTGTTGGGGATGGGGGGAATTGGGAAAACGGCGCTGTCGATCGTGTTGGCGCGGAAGTTGGCAGATAAATTGGCAGATAAATGTGATGTCGGAAATCGCTTCGATGTCGTTATTTGGCGCAGTCTCCGGGAAGCACCACCCCCGGATAAAATGCTCGATACGTTGCTTAAATGCCTCAACCCCCAGGAGGCGGATTTTCCCGATAGGTTGGGGGAGAAAATCACCAAGTTGCTGGAGTATTTGCGGGGGGCATCCTGTTTGCTGGTGTTGGATAATGCCGAGTCGATTCTGGAAGGGGGTTTGCAGGCAGGGCAATATCGCCCCGGATACGAAGGCTACGGGGAGTTGCTCAAACGGGTGGGGGAGTCGTCTCATCAAAGCTGCGTGGTGGTGACGAGTCGGGAGAAACCGCTGGAGGTGGCGGTGATGGAAGGAGAAAGCCGTCCGGTGCGGACATTGCCGTTGGTGGGGTTGCACGGGGAAGCGCAAGATATCCTGACGGCGAAGGGGGTATCGGGAACGGAGGCGGAACTGACGCGGTTAATCGAACTCTATAGCGGCAATCCCCTGGCACTGAATATTATCGCCACGCCGATTAAACAGTTGTTTGGCGGCAACGTAGCGGCGTTTTTGGCTCAAGGTGCGGCGATTTTTGGGGGAATTAGCAAATTATTACAAGAGCAGTTCGATCGCTCTTCGGTATTGGCGCAGGGGATTTTGTACTGGCTGGCGATTAACCGCGAACCGGTGACGGTTGCCCAACTGCGGGAGGATATCGTGCCATCTGTGGCGATGCCTCGGTTGTTGGAGTGTTTGAATAATTTGAAAGGGCGATCGCTCATTGAAGCGGCGGAAGATGGGTTTACGCTGCAAAATGTGGTGATGGAATATCTGAGCGATCGTCTCATCGAATCGGTGGCTGGGGAAATTGAGACGGGGGAATTGGATTTATTCAACCGTCATGCGTTGATGAAAGCGACGGCGAAGGATTACGTCCGCAATACCCAAACTCGACTGCTTCTCAAACCCCTGGCGGAACGGATACCGAATCTGGCGGCAAGGTTGCCGGGATTGTTATCGGATTTGCGGGAACGGGATTTGCTGCCGGGGTACGCGGCGGGAAATATTTTGAATCTGCTGTGTTATTTGAATGTGGATGTCACGGGGTATGACTTTTCGGGGTTGGCGGTTTGGCAGGCGTATTTGCAATGTGTGAGTTTGCACAATCTGAATTTCGATCTTGCAGATTTATCGAAGTCAAGGTTTACAGACACCTTTGGCTGTATTCTCTCAGTGGCATTCAGTCCCGATGGTAAGTTTTTAGCAACTAGCGATACAAAATTTGAAGTGGAACTATGGCGAATTTCTGATGGTCAATGCGTGCAGACTTTTCAGGGACATAGAGATTGGGTGAGGTCAGTAGCATTCAGTCCCGACGGTCAGATTCTTGCCAGTGGTAGCAGCGACCACAGTATTCGTTTATGGGATATTCGTTCAGGTGAATGTCTTCACCAATTTCAGGGACATACAAACGGAGTGAGATCTGTAACCTTTACTTCTGATGGTCAGATTCTTGCCAGTGGTAGCAGCGACCACAGTATTCGTTTATGGGATATTCGTTCAGGTGAATGTCTTTACCAATTTCAGGGACATACAAACGGAGTGAGATCTGTAACTTTTGACCCTGACGGTCAGACTCTCGCAAGTGGGAGTGACGACTACTCTATTCGCCTATGGAATTTTGACACAGGTGAATGCCTCCACCAGTTTCAAGGACATACAAATATGGTATGGTCAGTGGCTTTTAGTCTCGATGGTCAGACTCTCGCGAGTGGGAGTGAAGACCAAACTGTTCGCTTGTGGAATGTTCGCACTGGTCAATGCATCCATCAGTTTCAAGGGCACATAAACGTGGTGAGGTCAGTGGCTTTTAGTCCCGATGGTCAGACTCTCGCGAGTGGGAGTGAAGACCAAACTGTTCGCTTGTGGAATGTTCGCACTGGTCAATGCATCCATCAGTTTCAAGGACACACAAACGGGTTTAGGTCAGTGGCTCTTAGTCCTGACAGTCAAAGTGTTATCAGTAGCAGTGACGATTACTCTATTCGTTTATGGAATTTTGATACCGGCAAATGCCTCAAATTGTTTCAAGGACATACAAACTGGATCAGGTCAGTGGTCTTTAGTCCTAATGGTCAAACTCTTGCAAGCGGTAGCAACGACCGAAGCATTTGTCTATGGGATGTTTACACCGGTCAATGCCTAAAATTGTTTCGGGGACACACAAACGGTATCAGATCGGTGGCTTTTAGTCCCGACGGTTATATCCTTGCGAGTGCTAGCAGCGATCGAAGCATTCGCCTGTGGAACGTTCGCACTGGTCAATGTCTTCATCAGTTTCAAATACATAAGTATCATAAATATGGAGCTTGGTCTGTAGTATTTAGTCCCGACGGTGAGACGCTTGGCAGTGGAAGTGATGACAACTCTATTAGCCTATGGGATATTCGCACTGGTAAGTGTCTTCAACAGCTTCAGGGACATACAGATTGGGTAAGATCGGTAGTGTTTAGTCCTAACGGTCATACTCTTGCTAGCGGTAGTGGAGACCAAACTGTTCGCTTGTGGGATGTTCGTACTGGTGAATGTCTCCAACAACTTCAGGGTCATACAAACTGGGTTAGTTCCGTAGTTTTTAGTCCTGATGGTCACATCCTCGCCAGTAGTAGCAGTGACCGAAGTATTCGTCTATGGGATTTTCGTACTGGGGAGTGTCTCCAACAGTTTCAGGAGCATAGCAACTGGGTATGGTCGGTGGTCTTCAGTCCTGACAGCTGTACCCTCGTCAGTGCCAGCGCCGATGAAACTATTAAATTCTGGGATATCAAAACGGGAAAGTGCTTCAAAACCCTGATAGCGCCACGACCTTACGAAGGTACAAATATTACCGGAGTCACGGGTTTGACGGAAGCGCAGAAATCGACGCTGAAAGTGTTGGGGGCAGTAGAAGAAAATTAAAAATGCAAAATTAAAAATGGGGAATTTTGTAATCTAGACAATGATATTACTTATTTTCTTCAAAAGCTGACAGCTAAATGCTTAAATAATATATATAGGGAGACTTAAAAAATGATTATCTCCACCGAGAAAAAGACTTAGACAGATGAAGAATTTATGGCATTGTCCGAAGATGGACATCGCTATGAATTGGTGAATGGAGAACTGGTAGATCTGGGCAATTCCGGGATGGAACATGGGGGAATGGGTTCGTTCCTCGGAGGCTTACTCGCGATTTACGTTCGAGAGCATAAGCTGGGCATTGTCTGCGATTCGAGTACGGCATTTAATCTGAAAGATGGCAATAAGCGATCGCCCGATGTTTCGTTTGTCGCCAGAGAACGACTCCAGGGTTTGAAGCGTCTGCCACGGGGTTTCTTTCCCGGTTCTCCCGATTTAGCGGTGAAAATTCTTTCTCCCAATAATACCGTTGAGGAACTCCACGAAAAAATTGTCGAATATTTTGAGAACGACACTCGTTTAGTTTGGGTCGTTCATCCCGACGAAAAATACGTTTTAGTCTACCATTCTCCCGAACCCGATCGCTTTCTTCGCCCTCAAGATCGCTTAGATGGAGAAGATATCGTTTCGGGGTTTTCGATGGCGGTGGCTGACTTATTTGAAGAGTGGGATTTTTAAGTAAATAGCTGTCAGCAATCAGCCGTCAGCTTTCAGTTTTTAACACGCCAAAAGAGCATTTCGTAGGGTGGGTTCGGCACGGAGACGATTTGTCGGAAAAACCTATCCATTTGAAGGAGTGCCGTAGCCCACCATCAGAGGCTGGTTACACAATATACATTTGACCTCACAATGTAGGGAGAGCCGAATATGAAGAACGCTCACCTTACGAAAATATGGTGGGCAAGAGCTGATTTAGAAATGCGCCTGGGGGATAGACTCATGCGATCGCCGCCCTTACCCACCCTACACGAACTTAGGGCGAGGTCGATCGAAGTCCCTCACGAAACGCGCGGGCGGCCTCCAATCGAGAAGTCTGAGCCATCAACACGCAACGAGCGAGTAGGTCGATACTCAGCTCGGTGAGTTCGGGGATTTCGCTGCGGGAAATGGGGTCGTAACCCTCGTCTCGCAAGTGATAGAGACTAAAAAGACCGTCTTGCCAAAACCACACTTCCGGCACGCCTAATGCTCGATACCGTTGAAGTTTATTCGGGCCGCCACTGGTGAATACCACTTCGATAACCAGGTCGGGAATGGGTTTAGATGTCCCGAAACAGTAGGATTCGTCTGCCTGAGCCGAAACCACTCCTTCTTTCTCTTGAGTCATCGAACCCGTCGGTTCAAATTCGATGTCGTTCTCCAGACAAAATAACCCAATTAAAAAGCCGATGAGCCGACTAAAGACTTCATGGTCCCGTCCCGGCATCAGAATTTCAATGGTGCTGTTATAGTAAGCCAGCCGAATACCCGAAGAGTTGGCAAAACCTGCCCGAACCAGCTCGAACTGTTCCCAAGTCATGCCGGAATAGGCAATATATCGATCGGAAATTGGGGGAGTCAGAAGGGGGGTTTGCGTCATTGTCCTACTGTTACCGGGCGCGGCATCGCTCTGTTTGTCTCGTTTTCGGTTGAGTCACGAACAGACAGAATTTTACAGATATCTCCTTTTAAGAATATCGCTTGTGGAGAGCTTCGGGGGAAACGGGAGAATTGGGTTAGTGAATCGAGGAATCCGAACCCACCCCTAACCCCTCCTAAGAGGGGAATGGGAGAAGCAGGGATTAGAGAGGTGCACAATTCCTCTGAGGAGGGAGGATTCGATCGGGTATCCGATTCCACAAGCCAACCAATTCCCCTCTAACTCCCCTCTCGGGAGGGGTCGGGGGTGGGTTCATCGATCGCCCATTGCACGATCGATTAAACCCTCATTCCTTAACTCACAACCGGTCCCATACCAACGGTTCCGGCATAAACAGCCCGATCGCCCAGTTCATCTTCAATGCGCAACAGGCGATTGTATTTCGCCACCCGTTCGCTGCGGCACAGAGAACCGGTTTTGATTTGTCCGGCGCGGGTTGCCACCGCTAAATCGGCGATCGTCGTATCTTCGGTTTCCCCCGATCGATGGCTGATGACCGATCGATAGCCGCTACGAGTCGCCAAATCGATGGTTTCTAGGGTTTCTGTCAGGGTGCCGATTTGATTGACTTTAATCAAAATCGAGTTACTCACTCCCAAATCGATCCCCTTCTTCAACCGGGTGGCATTGGTGACGAACAAGTCATCGCCGACGAGTTGGATGCGGCTTCCCAGCTTTTCGGTGAGCAGTTTCCAGCTATCCCAATCTTCCTCGTGCAGTCCGTCTTCGATCGAAACAATCGGGAAACCATCGACCAACCCAGCCAAATAATCGATCAGTTCCGCCGGAGAATGGGCGCTGCCGTCGTAGGTATACTGACCGTCTTTGTAAAATTCGCTCGCCGCCACATCCAGCGCCAGGGCAACTTCTTCGCCGGGTTTGTACCCTGCTTTTTCGATCGCTGCAACGAGCAATTCCGCCGCTTCGATATTCGATCCCAGGTTGGGCGCAAATCCCCCTTCATCGCCAACCCCCGTTAGCAATCCTTTGCTATCGAGTACCTTCGCCAGGGAAGCAAACACTTCCGCACCCCAACGCAGGGCTTCCCGGAAAGACTCGGCCCCCACGGGAACGATCATATATTCCTGAAAATCGATATTATTCGCCGCGTGTTCTCCCCCGTTAATCACGTTCATCATCGGTACCGGCAGCAAGTTCGCCAGAGGACCACCGAGATAGCGGTAGAGAGGCAGTTCTAGAGCGCTGGCGGCCGCGTGGGCATTCGCTAGGGATACTGCGAGAATGGCATTTGCCCCCAGATTGGACTTATTCGCCGAACCGTCGATATCGATCGTGGCTCGATCGATGGCGATTTGGTCGAGGGCATCGGCGTTTTCGACTAAATCCGGCGCTATTTTATTGACGATGTTATCCACGGCTTTGGTCACCCCTTTGCCGCCGTATCGACTGGTATCGCCATCTCGCAGTTCGTGGGCTTCAAAGGTTCCCGTCGAGGCCCCGCTAGGCACTTTGGCAACCCCTACCGCGCCATTCATTAAGCGTACTTCTGCTTCGACGGTGGGACGGCCTCGCGAGTCGAGGATTTCCCAAGCTTGGATGGATTCGATCGTGGTCTCAGAAATATTCAGCATTCCTTTGCAAACCTCCCAAAGTCAGGTGAAGACGAGTCGCACTCTGCCAGATATAGCAGCTCACCTGTACCAGAATAGAACTTCACGGGGTCGGTCGAACTCAAATTAAGGATATTTGCGGATTGGGGCGATCGCCTTGGGTGGGAAAGGGGGTCTGGGAAGCGGGGGAAGCAGGGGAGGCTGGGGAGGCTGGGGGAGCGATCGCATTGATTATTTACTGCATTCTCTTGTCAAAAAGGGGCATGAAGAACGGAGATGGCAGATGGGTGGCGAACTTCATGGATTTGTGAGGACTGCTGCCGTCGAAACCCTTGTAAACTGCATAATTCTGAGTCGATCGATTGAAAACTGCATAGGTCTTGCCAGATGAGACATATGTAGAAATAGAAGCAAATTTGAATGACTGGGGTACTTCGATGAATTGTCTTGACCGCTCTCAAAACCAACATTTCGATGCCGATCGCACTCCGGCTAGAGATTCTCGATCGTTCGGTACTCAACCTCCAAGTTCCCAAGAGTACGATTTGATTCAACTATGTAGCGATCTCGAACATATGGATACTCTCAGCGCCCACAATGGCTCGATCGATACGGACTTCGACCAGAACGATTAATCTGTAGACTCCCAGACTGCGTATCTTCGAGAGCGGGTTCGACCCCTTTTATCCGATCGGCATCATATCGGCAATCGCGATGGGTTAAGGTTTCAGGGTTCTTGGATTGGAATTGCCGGGGTAGATACAATATACTTGGGGTCATCTTGAGTTGAGGCGATCGAAATATCGATCGAATCTCGATCGCGATGGAAGACGCTCTCCTCAAAAATTCGATCGCGACCTGAATATTGACGCAAATTGCCCGCGAAAATCTGAATTTTGGCAACGAGTTTACAAGGGTTTGTGGATAGAGTACGATAAGTTTTAGGCAATATAAAGGCGAAGCTCAATTTAATTTTCGTACTTAAAACAAATATTGTCGATCTAGCAGATATGCCAAACGTACCTTTAGACGAAGAACGGGAAAACCGAATTACCGATGAGATCGTCGTCGATTGCTACGATGAGTCCGAAATTGCAATGGGATGGTATTGCTACCTTCAAGATCGGCTGGAGTTTCCCTTTGAAGCCGAATGGTTTGCAGCCGGTAAGCCTCGATCGCAGCTCGTACGGGCGATCGGCATGGCAGATGAGGAAGAATGCCAAACCCACATGTGCGTTGAGATCGAGTATTGCGAGGGAGAGATCGAGGATGCCATTTCAGCTCCCCTAGAAGAGATTTATCCATCGGGCAAAAGTGCCCAACGAGAAGAAGCCATTGAAGATTGGAGATACTGGTTAGAACAAGGAAATAGCCTTGTCGATCCCGATGAATACGATGAAGAGTATTAATTGAGTGCAGGAACGTTGCGGGTTCGATCGCCAAAAGCAATCGTTTGACGGGTAAACTGCGCGAGTATGGAGAATGTTATATTGAGTCAAATTGGCTGTTGATGTATCAATTTTAAAAAGAAAAAAAGACAGTAATTTTGATATGAACGGGATCTCATGCGGAGTGATTTTCATAATCTTTTACCTTGTATATAGCAGTTCTCGCGCTTTGTAAGGTACATCAGCGCGAGGGCGGGTTTTGATAATCAATTCCTGTAAGAGCATGGTTTTTAGCTAAACCACTAACCTACATTTTTTGTACCTCACGATAATAAGAAACGCTATATTAGGCATTTTTAATGCGCGCATTTTGCATTTTTAATTCCCTCACCGATCGCCATCGGACTCCAAACTCTGACGCGCCATGCCGATACATTCATCTTGCTCGGGAATCGCATCGGAGGTATATTTGAGCGCTTGCAGCCAAGATTGGCGAGCTTGTCGATCGTCTCCTCGCGCCTCGAACACCCGCGCGAGCAAGCAGTGAGAGTGAGGACTTTCCACTTCTAGGGCGATCGCCTGGCGGAGTTCCGTTTCAGCTTCTTCATAGCGCTCTTGCACCAGGCGCAACCAGCCCAAATTTTTCCGACAGGCGGCGCGTACGCCATCGTACTCGGTGCGAGCCAAACACTGACGAATTGCGCCCATTGCCCCGTAATAGTCTCGATCGAGAATTTGCAAGCGAGAGGCTTCGGCATAGGCCGAGGAATAGCCCCGCAGTGCCGCCTTCTGGTGCGCTTCGATCGCACATTGACGATCGCCCATCTCGTCGCAGAGCAAACCGAGATTGTAGTACGGGGCGGCAAATTTTAAATTCAACCCTGCCGCCGTTCGATAGAGCGATCGGGCGGTAAAAAACTCACCATCTCCGTGATACATCATTCCCAATTGATTGCTCCACCGGGCCATTTGCGGTCCGAGGGCAAAATATCCCCCCACGCAAGCCAGGGCGATCGTTGCCGCAATCTGCCATTGTCGCCGCCGAGGGAGTACGGCCCGTACTGCATTCTCCGAGAGATCGCCATCCCCCGCACTCAGCAACCTCCAGGTGGGCGGATCGATGGCTGGATGCTGGCAAATGACTGGCAGCCAACTCGCACCGGGAAATTCATCTTCGAGACCCCGCAATTGCTCTCGCGCCTGCCGTACGGCGACGTGAAATGGTTCTCCAAAGGCGAAACCGCGCAAAAAATATTTTAAAAAAGACTGAGCCACCCGATCGGCGATCGGTTCGCGCATGACGATTGTGGTCGGGAGGGGGATTTTGGCACTGGCTAAATCTCGAGCCAACCCCAATCCATCGCAAGAGTTGAAAATTGCCAATTGCAGTCCCTTTTGAGTCGCGCGGTACAGCGCTTCTTTTAACTCCTCCACCGTGACGCTATTGCGATCGGGATTTTGGTTGATGTAGAGTTTCCCCCGATCTCCATCGGAGGTGCTGTGGCCGGCAAAAAATAAAATATCCCAACCCGCCTCCCAAAGCCGATCGTTAAGTTCGTGCCGTTGCGGTTCCACGAGCAACTTCACCTCGGCATCGGGCAACCGTGCGAGTAAGGCGCGATCTTGACGCACGTTAATGCCGACGCTGTTGCCCAAAATCGCCAAAATCTTTACCGGACCTCCCTCCCGTCTCTTCGGAGGTGGGGCGCAGTATTGAGCGCTGCTCAATACGATTTCTCCCAAGCGATACTCGTCCTTGAGAAACGACCACAGATGCAGGGGTAGTCGCCAAACCGTTTCGTTATCGGTTTCGATCGCCAGCCGTATCGGTTGAGAGGGGTTGAGTTGGGTTCTGAGCTGTCGCTCGATGGGCGCAAATTCCGCCGACCCCAGCCAGTTCTGAATCTGCCGCTCTAAATCCCGGTCGATCTCGGTAAATGCCGCTTCCGAAACATGAGTGATCCCCACCGAGGCGATTTCGATCGGCGAACGGCTTTGGGAACGGCTTTGGGAACGACACAGGGCTTCGTAGAGAAGCTGCCAGTTGCGGTAAAGTTGGGGCAGTTCCGGGGCGGGGGGCAAACTGCCAGTAAACTGCATCCCCAACCCACCGGGTTTTCCCCAACGGGCGGTGACGAATGGGAAACCGTTCTCGAAGTCCCCCGGCCCTAGATTTAAAATAACTAGCTCGCTCGCGGTCATGTCTGGAATTTAACTGAAATTTAAATGGCGAAGGCTTCGGTCAAGCTAAACTCGTCGAGGGCAACTTGGAGGCTGAAGTGAGTTTGGGGCAACGCTTTAAACGGTCGCAGTTGGATGTACAGATCGAGATCGTCGGAGACGACATCTTGCAGGGTTTCCCCGGTATCGGAGAGCAACGCCAATTTGAGATTGGGCGGTAAATATCTCGCGCCGCGCATGGGGTGAACTTGGACCCAAACACCGACTTTAAGATCTCGATCTTGAGTGAGTGCCACCAACAGCGCGATCGCCCGATCGCCCAACTGCATTCCCAAATCGACCAATTTCGCGCGAGCCACTTGCGCTTCGGGAACCAAACGAGTCACTCTAGACCCACCGCGCAGGGGAACTGGCTGCGGGTCTCGATCCTGGGGAGGGAGAAACATTTGCATCCATCGACTTAAAGGCGATCGCATCTGAGATGGATTGGGGGTTGCCTGGGGTTGGACTTCAGAAAACAGCAGCGATTCGGCATCCGACCAGTCGGCGGCAAATTGTCCGTGCAACCATCTCTCAAGTTGAATTTTGGGTTGACCCACTCGATCGAGATGGGCAAGCAAGGCATCGAGGGATTCGAGTTGCGTCAGGGAAATGCTGTCGTTGGCAACGGTTTTGACAAATCCCAAGAGGGTGGCAGTCGATTTAGCATCGTCAATTTCAACGATCGCGTATCCCACTCGATCGCTTTGCACTTCTGGCGGCACCGGACAAACTCTCGAGGTTGAATCTGACGGATCTGGCGCTGAGGCATTCACAGGACGGCATTCCAACGTTCCCACCCCCTCGATCTTCAAATCTGCGACATCGTCACACAATCGCACCACCGGGTTCCAGCTATCGCTTGCTTCTAAGTCCGTGGCAATTTCAACCAGTTGCAGGTAGTCGCGCACGGCACATACCGCTAGGGTATTGAGATAGACTCGTTCGGCACGATCGGCGCTCGGTTGTTCGGCGCAAAACTCTCGGGCAAAATCCCGTGCCTTTTGAGTAATCGGCATCGGTAAAGACCTTGTTTCGCTGGTGGTGTCTAGCATCTCGATTGTAAGCGTTCTTTCTACGATAGGTATCCCCGATCCTTGCCAAATTGTCGCAAGCGCGGTAAGCATTGGCGTTGGTAAAAATTAGCCAGTGTCGAGTACGAACAACTCAATTCCCGTTCTAAGGTTTTCCAATCGGTTTGGGGAGGCAAACGACGCAAAATTAAAACCTGACAGGTTAAATCCGGACGACCTTTGATGTGAATGCGGCTTAGCTCGCCATCCGCATCTGCGAGGACCCAGTTTCGGGTTTCTTCGAGAATCGGGGGAATCGCCGGAGGAGCGGGCAAATTTTCGATCGAGTTCGAGGCAAAACCGATTTGGTGGGTCGTCGCCGGCTGTTCTTGCCGATTCCGAGCAGCGAGGTAAAAGTCTTGCAGCCGTCGTTTTAAGTATTGATTGAGCCAGGTGGTCACTTGGCTTTTTTGCGGATCGTATTGCGCTCCGGTGGTGGCTTGACAGAGGTTGCGGCATAGGTAGAGCCAAGTTTGTTGCAAAGCATCGGCGTAGTAGGGCACGTTTTGCCGCCACAATTTATCGGAATGGATGATGGCTCGCACCAGACGGTTAAAGCTTTGGCGGCGCTTGAGGGAACCGGGGGGATACTCGCAGGTTTCGGCAACGAGTCTGGCAAGCTGCTTCTCGATTGACTCGGAACTCTCGGATTCGGCCGCATTTCGATCGTTGGCTTTGGGGGAGGGAAAGCTTCCTCGGCAGGTTGCACTCATGTTCCAAGATGGGCGATCGGAGCAAACAGGAGCGAATCGATCGCTTGCGCAAGGCAAGGGAAAGAATCGATCGGGGTAAGAGGGCTACCGAACGAGTAGCACGCATCTAATCTTCCATTTTAGAGATCGCCCCCAAGAAGTGGTCGGCAATGGAAACAATCGATCGTCTCGACCGTCGAAGTGCGGCAAATACCCAATTCAGCAAAGTCGGACGCTCAGACAGGCGCGATCGAACAACTTGACAAGACCGAGATACCGAACGAACACCGAACACAAAGAAGATTGGGTCTGAATTGCTCTTTGACCTCTTGAATACATATCAGCTTTAATTCGATTTTTTTCGCATTCTTTTCGAGTCTAAACTGCAATTTTTCTAGATAAGTCGATCTTCGTTGCGATCGAACATTGGTTTTGGGGCGATCGAATGGTAAGAGATTTGCCCTCAAAGCCTTGCGGGGAGTCCCTCGCTCTCGATCGATCGAAAAATCAGCTCGACACGCTCTCTTTGCCAACAATTTTTGTTAACTATTGTAAATAAATGTTAGTTTGGCGAAATTTTTGTCGATATCGCTGACAAGTAAAGTAAGTTCGTTCGGTTACTAAGTGCCAGTTCTCGTTCCTAACTCTTGGGGACTTTTTTCCTCAAACCGAGGACTTAAGGGCGGTAACTCGAAAATGTCCAAGCGTCCGATCGAATTTCCGAACGACGCTCTATTGCGCGATGGATTTCGATCGTTATATCTCAGGGTGAAGCATATGGTTCTAATTCGCGATATTGTTCGTCAAACACTAGCATCCGGTTATCTGAGCCTTACAGAGGAAGAGCAACTGCGACAGCTCTTAACGAGCAAGTACGATGTTGAAGACTTCCAGGCCTTCATTCACTTGCAGCGTGCCGCTCTCGAAGGTCAAGTCAAACAAGAATCTCGCGAGTTGCGCGAGGGGGAAACCGCTCGAAATTGTTAGCTCGCGCGCGATCGCATTGGTTAAACTACCGCCATTACCCGCGTCCTAACCTAACTCGGGGTTGTCGGTATCGAAAGTTGACATTCGGTTTGAAACCAATGCGATCGTGCTCTAGCCACCACCGAGCGTGGGTAATCCAATCGTCAAATTTTTCGTCAAGTTTTAGAAGCTGATACCGCACTCTGGGACGATACCAGGGCTGCGGATGTATTATGAGGCGATCGCTTCGCCAATTAATTCTCAATCCTACTAGTTGAGAATCTTTTTTAATAAGATGTTATAATACCCTTAACCCAAATCGCAATTATTCCAACTGGAGTGAAATCACATGTCCCCGTTTGGTTCGGCTTGCTTCTCGGCTTGACCATCTCAGGATTTGCCACTTATTTAGCAGGACAGTGGGAACTCAAACGAGTCGAACAGCAGTTTCCCCAACGCGCCAACAGTCTTGCAGTTGCTTTGCAACAAACAATTGACGAGTCTTTGCAAGTTACGCAAGCGACGGGACAATTATTTGAGGTGGTTGAAGACGTTTCCCCCACTCGATTTGAGAAATTTGTCAGTGCCTTTTTACCCCGCCATCCCAGTATTATCGAATTGGGTTGGATTTCAGATTTGGATGTGGAAACGCCATCAACGAACCCCATAACCTATGCCGTTCCCCCAATCTCCAATCCCCGAGAACGAGCGATCGATCCGATTCACCGACGGGCGATCGAAAAAGCTGCGAACTACGGCATTGCCGTCGCCACGCCACCGATTTGGGAAGATGAAAACCACAGCTTTACCCTCTACTATCCCATCGACGCTTCAGGTCGCGACAACCGCGAGGGAATGGTGTATGGCATCTACCAACTGCGGCAACTTCTCGAAGAGAGTTTGGGGGCGCTCAATCTCGAGTCCGTTAATTTTTACCTCTACGGAATGCCCGTAGACCAACTCGACTCTTCTTTGCTCAAACAAACTGATGCCGCCCGCCAAAAATTACTCGTGTTCTACGATGCCGAGCAGCGGTATCTCTATCGAAACGGATCGGAGGTTGCCCCGATTCCCGAAGGAATCGATCGTCGGACTGATGGGCGCTACTGCCCCTTCGGTAGTGATGGCAGTACCTGCATCCGTACCCTCAACATTGCCGATCGAGAGTGGTCCGTACTCATCATACCCAAATGGGATCGCAAGGCGATCGGATGGCGGATGGGAACGACCTTCGCCATCGGTATTCTTTCTACCATCCTTGCCACGAGTTACCTGCACGCCGCCACGCGACAGAGACTCGAAGCCGAAGCCCTCAACCGCCACCTCAGCGCAGAAGTCAATATCGCCCGCAAGCTGCAAAGAATGCTCTTGCCAACGGAAGTGGAACTCCAAGAGATTGGCGGTTTGGAAATTGCCTCCTATATGGAACCGGCCGATGAAGTCGGGGGAGACTACTTCGACGTACTCGTCGGTCGAAATTCCGTCAAGATTGGCATCGGTGACGTGGCCGGACATGGTCTCGAAAGCGGGGTTTTAGCGATGATGATGCAAACGGCAGTGCGAGCGTTACTCGAGAACGACGAAACCAATCCCCAGCGATTTCTCGATGCCATCAATCGCACCATCTATCAAAATACCCAGCGAATGCAATGCGATAAAGATGCTACCTTGTGCCTGCTCGACTACAGCCACGGCAACCTGCAACTGAGCGGACAGCACGAACAGGTACTTATCGTCCGCGCCAACGGCATCGAACGCATCGACACGATCGACTTGGGATTTCCCATCGGTCTGGAGACGAATATTGCCGAGTTTATCGATCGCAAGCAAATTCGGCTCCAAGTCGGCGATCTGGTCGTCCTCTACACTGACGGCATTACCGAAGCCGAAAACCCGCAGGGTCGATTGTACGGTCTCGATCGCCTTTGTCAAACCATCGAACTGCACGCTTGCCGCAGCGCCCGCGAAATTGTCACCAGGGTGATCGAAGACCTGCGGCAATATATCGGCGAGCAAAAAGTCTATGACGATATTACCCTTCTAATTCTCAAACGTCAGCCAGACGATTGCAGTTGCGCGTGCGCCGATCGCCCCAATTCTCTCATCCAAAAAATTAGTTAAAGTTTAATCTTTAAGACTCAACTCATGTAACAATAAATACAGAAATTTTAGTGGTGCGACCTAAGCAGCGGCAAAACTCGCCTCAAAATGCGATCGGCCACCCTCCTCACGTTCGTATTATTTCGATTGATGAACACAACCCAACTCAGATATCGAGGCGTTTCCTACAGCCCTACCTCTTGCATTGCCCCAACACCTTCTCGTCAGGGAAAATATCGCGGTCGCCATTGGCAAGTTCCACCCGGAAATGAGGACTTTATCATCGCATCCACCGCTCCCCTCAAATATCGAGGGGTTGAATATTTTGGAGCCGTTCGACCTTATCCCCTCATCGATCTGCTCGATCGACCCTGGGTGGATATTGTTCCCATCGATAACCCGTGGCCGATCCTATCCACTGTGGGCTAGAATCGAAAATTCCCCACCCCTCGCGCAGATGTCATGGCCGCTAACCCAAAAATGGATTTAGAAAACCTGCACCGCCAGCTCTTACAACTCGATGGTCGCGGTTATAAAGCCTATAAAGACATTCAAGGGCGTTACGACGGTTTGGAATTTACCTTAATAATCGACTACGTTCAAGGCGATCCTTTTGCCTCACCGAGCAAGTTTCGCGTCATCGTCCCCCAATCCGTCGCCGGTTTTCCCAAATCGCTCTATCGCAGTCGCTCTCGAGAAATCGCCCTGCGCGACTATCTCACCCGGCAATTTGCCAGTTGGTGCAGTCGCATCAGCGAGCGACGGGGAACGGGGAAAAGCGGGTTGATTTCCACCTGTCGGATGGGGCAAGAGGTACTCGAGCGTACGTCGGCATACGTGAGCGATGAGGAGGTGGAGATGCGGTTTGTCGTCGGACTTCCTGCTGGGGGACGGCGGATTTTGGGACGGCAAGCCGCGCAAATGGTCTGTGAAGATATCCCGCAAATTGTCGAGCGCGCCCTCTATTACTCCAACCTGGATGCAACGGCAATCGAGCGTCACGTCGAAACCGTCGAAGATGCGGACTGGTTGCGCGATCGCCTCTCGGAGCGAGAGTTAGTCGCGTTTGTCGCCGATGGGGCGATTTTACCCCGCCAAAGTGGGGTCGATCCGAGTCCCTTACAAGATCGGGCCGTCCCCTTCGAGTCTCCCCCTTCCTTGCGAGTCGAGTTCGACTGTCCCAATCGGGGAAAAATAGCCGGAATGGGCATTTCGACGGGGGTGACGCTCATCGTCGGCGGCGGCTATCACGGCAAGTCTACCTTACTCGAGGCGATCGCCGGAGGGATTTACAATCGCATTCCCGACGACGGACGGGAGTTCGTGGTGACGCAGCCGGATGCGGTGAAAATTCGTGCCGAAGACGGTCGGCAGATTGCCGGAGTTGATATTTCCCTGTTTATCAATAATTTGCCCCAAGGTCGTTCGACGACGCAGTTTTCCACCGCCAACGCCAGCGGCAGCACCTCCCAGGCGGCAAATATCGTCGAAGCGTTGGAAATGGATGCTCGATTGTTGCTGGTGGACGAAGATACTGCCGCCACCAATTTTATGATTCGCGATCGGCGAATGCAAGCGTTGATTGCCAAAGAAAAAGAGCCGATTACCCCCTTTATCGATCGCATCGGACAACTGGCGCGAAAACGCCATGTCTCGACTATTTTGGTGATGGGGGGCAGTGGCGATTACTTTGACGTGGCCGATACCGTCATTGGTATGGAAGATTTTTGCGCGCGAGAACTGACGCAAGAAGCCAAAGCGATCGCTGCCGAGTACGCCACGGGACGCACCGCAGAAGGTCGCGACGAAGACCATCCGATGGCGGCGCGGGTTCCGGTTCCCGAAAGCTTAGATCCGAGTCGGGGCAAGCGTTCGGTCAAGTGGCAAGTTCGAGATGTGGATGCGATCGCCTTTGGAACTGAAGATATCGATTTATCCGCTGTCGAGCAATTAGCCGATGTCGCCCAACTGCGCGGCATTGCCGAAGCGATGGTATACGCCAAGCAATATTACATTGACGGACGGCGATCGCTCCGGGATATTATCGATGCCGTGATGGCGGATATCGAGGCGGGAGGTCTCGATGCGATCGCCCCATTTCCTCAAGGGGATTTAGCCATGTTCCGTCGCTTTGAACTCGCCGCCGCCATCGATCGACTGCGAACCCTGAAGATTCGGACCGATTCGGTTTAGTTTAGGGTGTGGGGGAGAAGATGACGCGGAGAGGAGAGAATTGGGAGAAACGGGGGAAACTGACGCGGGGACGCGGTGACGCGGGGACGCGGGGACGCGGAGAGGGAGACAAGAGAGAATTTTTAATTTTTAATGCGCGCATTCACTCTCCCCCCAAGCCCCTTGACAAAAACTAAGTCTGCGATCTGCCATTTCCACAGACCCCAAGTATAGTAGAGTCAAAACTTTTTAAGTTTGCTTGAGGTGGGAGAAAAGTGTATGGGGTCGAATGCCGATCGAGAAGGTGGCGTTTTGTCAAGAGGTCAAAAGCGTCCCCTGTATTTTTTTATCGTTGCCGCATTCTCGATCCAAGTTTTTGCGGCAGTCGGACTGACGGGATATCTCTCGTTTCGCAACGGTCAAAAAGCGGTAAACCAACTCGCGAGCCAGTTAAGAAGCGAAATTGCCGATCGCATTGCCGAACACCTGCGTGCTTATCTGACCACTCCCCGGCAAATCGATCGCATCAATGTGGAAGCCTACCGCCAGGGCGCTTTAGATTTAGACGATCCCCAGCAGCTTCTCGATCGCTTTTGGCGGCAAGGCTTGGAATCGTCGCAAATCGGCACTATCGGGGTGGGTACTCGCGAGGGTCGATTAATTGGGGCCAATCGTTCTGAAGGCTACATCGTCAGAACCAGCGAGTCGGCCTCTCGAACCCTACAACGCTATCAAGCTGACGATTCGAGAGAACTGGGAAGTTTAATGCTCGAAAAATCCGGTTACGATCCCCGGCAGAGAGGGTGGTATCGAACGGCGGTGGCGGCTGGCGGACCGACATGGACTCAAATTGAGGCATCCATCGATGACAAACGCCTGGATTTATCGTCAGTCTACCCGTTCTACGATGGTCAAGGTTTACTTCAAGGAGTCTTTTTTGTCGATATATCTCTCTCTCAAATCGGTCAATTTCTTCAGGGTTTGCGCATTAGTCCCAACGGACAGGCGTTTATTTTAGAACCCGACGGGGCGCTCGTCGCCAGTTCGACCCTCGATCGACCGTTTTCCCTTCAAGGCGATCGGATCGCCCGCATCGATCCCCTCGACGAGAATGACAATACCGAAATCGCCGCGTTAGCGCAACACCTGCAACAAAAATTTGGGCAACTCGATCGAATCGCCAATTCCGAACAACTGACCTGGCGGTGGCAGGGTCAACCCCAGTTCGTACAAGTGACTCCTTTCGAGGATGAGTTCGGACTCAATTGGTCGATCGTCGTCGTCATTCCCGAAGCGGACTTCATGGCGCAAATTCATGCCAATACCTACGCGACGATTGCCCTGTGTGCGGTGGCACTCGTCCTCTCAACAGCGATCGGACTGGTTGCGTCGAAGTGGATTAGCCGTCCCATCCTCCGTTTGAGCCGAGCGGCCGAGGCCATCTCTGGAGGCGATTTGAGCCAGACCGTCACCGTTGAAGGTGCGGATGAATTGGAAGTGCTCGCTGCGGCTTTTAACGATATGGTCGGTAAATTAAAAGCCGCTTTCGACGAGAAAGAAGAGTATTCTCGCCTGTTGGAAGTCACAGTCGATCGCAGAACCCAGGAGTTGCAACAAGAAATTGAAGAGCGCAAGTTACTCGAACAGAAGTTGCTCTCTTCAGAAGAAAAAATGCGGGCGGTGTTTGAAGGGATGACCGATATCGTGTTGGTACTCGATGCAGAGGCGAGCAATATCGAAGTCGCGCCGACGAATCCCGGTCGCCTGTACTCACCCGATCGCCAAGCCATCCAACGAACGATCGATTGCTTTTATCGAGAACCTCGCCCTTTGTGGTTGGATCGAGTCCGGCAGGCTTTGAGAGAGCAGCAAACGGTCACTTTCGACTATACGCTCTGTGTGGGGGGGAAACAAGAGTGGTTTTGTGCGAGTATTTCTCCGATGTTCGACGGTCGGGCGATTTGGGTGGCTCGTAATATTAGCCCGCGCAAGCGAGCTGAAGAAGTCGTCCAACAGGCTAAAGAGGCCGCAGAAGCTGCTAGCCGCGCCAAGAGTCGGTTCCTGGCCAATATGAGTCACGAGTTACGATCGCCCCTAAATGCAATTCTGGGTTTTGCCCAACTGATGACTCGTGCTGACAATCTCGCCCCAGAGCAACAAGAAAGTATCGACATTATTATCCGCAGCGCCGAACATTTACTCGCGTTGATTAATAACGTCCTTTCCTTTGCCAAAATTGAAGCCGGACGAACGACCCTCAATCCCCGCGACTTCAATTTATTTGACCTGCTGCAAGACCTCAAGGACATGTTCGAGCTAAAAGCTCAAGAAAAGCAATTACAGCTCAACTTCGAGCGCACCTCTCAAGTGCCGCAATACTTGCGCGCCGATGACGTGAAACTCCGTCAAATTCTGATCAATCTGCTCAACAACGGAATTAAATTTACCCAAACCGGTAGTATTTCGGTCAAAGTCGGCACGCAACCGCCAGAAGGCAGACCCGTGGATGCCGCCACATCTTTTGCCCGTCCCCTGCACAAAATTCAATTGTATTTCGAGGCGATCGATACTGGGGTGGGCATTCGGGCGGAGGAAGTCGATCTCCTCTTCGAGCCGTTCGTCCAAACCGAAACGGGTCAAAAAGCCCACGAAGGTACGGGATTGGGATTATCGATCGCCCGACAGTTCGTCGAACTCATGGGGGGACAAATGACTGTCGAGAGCGAAGTCGGACGGGGAACTCGCTTCGTGTTCGATATTACCGTCGATATCGTCGAAGCCATGGCACTGCCCCCCCAACAATCCGCTCGCCGAGTTATCGGTCTGGCTGCCAACCCATACGCCTACCGGATCGCGATCGTGGACGACCAGTGGAGCAATCGCCAACTGTTGCTGAGGTTCCTCCAACCCATCGGCTTTGAAGTGCGCGAGGCCGCTAACGGTCAAGAGGCGATCGAGTTGTGGGAGGAGTGGGAACCGCATTTGATTTGGATGGATATGCGAATGCCGGTGATGGATGGCTACGAAGCCACCCAGCAAATTAAAGCAACGACCAAAGGTCAGGCAACCGCCATTATTGCTTTAACGGCGAGTACCCTGGAAGAAGAACGGGCGATCGTCCTTTCGGCCGGGTGCGATGATTTTGTCCGCAAGCCTTTTCGGGAGTCGGAAATTTTCGAGACGATGCGCAAACATATCGGCGTGCGCTACGTTTACGCTCGCGAGAGCCAATCGCCCTCGGGAACGCCGCAACATGACGAACTCTCCGACGATCCGAATCTCGATACCGTGTCTCCTTCTTTGCGATCGCAGCTCGAACGGGCGCTCCAAGTGGGGGATATGGAACTCATTGAGAATACGATCTCTCAAATCCGTACCCAGAATGCCGAGCTAGCTGGCTCTCTAGAGGAAATGGCGCGCGATTTTGATTACGATCGTCTGTGGTCGTTTTTGCAATCTCAGTGAATGGGGAACGGGGAACGGGGAATGGGGAATAGGGGGGAATCATTGGTGACAAGTTAAGCTATTTTTTCGGTGTCAAGCAAACTCCTCGAAGAGCTAGACCCCTTTAATGCTAGTATTTTCCACGATGTCACTCTTGTGCGCGGGGGGTTTGGGGGTCTCCCCCCAACTCCGAGTTTTCGGTAGATTATTACGTTGTTGACAAAGTGAATACAGCCTTATTGGTGACAAGTTAAGCTATTTTTTTGGGTGTCAAGCCGACTCACTTAAATAGCTCGAACCTTTTAAAACACGAGTTCTAACGATATCACTCTTGTGCGCGGGGGGTTCGGG
>JAXHUC010000159.1:0-14802 GCA_034189805.1 Cyanobacteriota bacterium | reverse complement strand
TTGGGGGGGTAAGTAACCCGTATCGACCCAAATTACGGGAATGTCGGGAATGACGCGAGTGACCAGATGCAACATCACGGCCGACTGAATCCCGAAGCTACTACTCATCACCAGACCGCTACCAAAGGTTTCGGCGGCCCACTCGACGATTTGGATGGCGTTGGCTTCGCTCAGATTGGCATTGACGGTTGCCAGATCGAGGATGGGAGATTGGCGGGAGTGGTGATGGCGCTGCCAAGGGGATATTTCCGCGCGAGTGGAGTCTGAGGACCCGAAAACAGACCGGATATCCTGGGTGGAGTTGGAGTCGATCGAATTGAGCGTAGTCATTGGTGTTTCTCCTGAATTCCCGAAAATGCAGATTGTAGAAGTGACAAACCGTGCCGAACGGGTTAGAAATTTTTGAGCGCAACAGTTCCGATCGGGTCTCGATGACTTGATTCTTCAGCAATAAATTGCTATGAAAAGCTCGAACTCAATTTTTGATGGTAATCGAAAATCAATTGCGCGCCTACTTATTTATGCCGATAGTGCATGACTGGAGATGCAAACATAAAATTCCAGCCGAGTAACAAGAGTAAAATAATAATTTGGGCGATCGGCGGGGCGATTGTAAAACTCCAGAGCAACACGATGAAACTTGCAATTTTGGCAGCTAAAGAATAAACTTCTTCTAAGTTTCTCAGGTACGAACCCATCTTCCAAAAGCCGATCGCCAACGAAAGCGAAACAAGCCATAGCATAGTAAATATCTCCAGAAATGCGCGCTTCAAGAATTTGAATTTTGGAACTTTAAACCTTGGAAGATTGAGCCTTAGAACCTTAAGCCTTAAAAGCGAGCTTGGGGATTTTAATCTATGAATCTCAATCTGGGTTAGATGCGATCGTTTCGCTAAAACTCAGGCGGAGTTTTTCGAGATAGGCAGCAAAGACATCTTGACGAAATTGGTAGTAGCAATGTTGACCTTCTCGTCGAGAAGCAACTAATCCGGCATTACTCAATTCCTTGAGGTGGTGAGAAATGGTAGGTTGAGCAACGGGGACTCGATCGCAAATGTCACTGCAACAGGATTCGGTTTGAGTGGCCACGATTTGCAGAATCTCGAATCGCCGTCGGTCTGCAAGCGCTTTGGCAATGCGCTCGAACTGGGTGATATCGATTTCAGTCGCGTTCATGGGCTTTTGAGTACTTCTTACACATTTGCATATTAATATATTTGCAATCATCAATATATCTGTCAAGGGAGGGATATTTCGGGTATCCGAATCGATCGCTCTGATTACCAGCACTTATATAGCCGTCGCCATAGCAATTAGGATACTCAAGAAGGTGGGCTTCGGGGGCTTCGGGGGCTTTGGGAGCAGGGTGGGGAGAGAATGCGAGTGAGGGCGTGTTTTTCTAACTCGCGAGGCGATGGCGATGGGGAGAGGATGAGTGTATTCTTACCTAAATTCAGGTGATGACATCGATATAGCATTTCTCATTATCATGAGGTACAAAAAATTACTGAAATTGATTATCAAAACCCGCCCTCGCGCTTATGTATCTCACAAAGCGCGAAAACTGCTATAACCCAGATTGAATAGGAAACGATATTGTGTCCGAAGGTGGTTTCTGGACTTAGAATGTAACTTAGATTCTCGACCTATTCTCGACAGCTAACGATCGATGACCTATACTCCGTCTAAACTACTGAGCTTTGAAGAATTTATTACCCAGTACGGGGATAATACGCGCTACGAACTCATTGACGGAGAACTTCGAGATAGGTCACCAACCGGGCCTCACGAAGCGGTTGCAGGAAGTGTTGCAGGGAGAATTTATGCGGAAATTTTTCGTGCGGATTTAAACTGGTTGATTCCCAAAAATTGTTTAATTAAACCCCTATACGCACAAGCGACTGCGCTGCGTCCGGATGTTGTTGTTTTAGATGCAGCACAGTTGAGTCAAGAACCCCTTTGGCAAAAAGAACCTGTGGTTTGTAACGGAAGTACTATTCAACTTGTGGCGGAGGTGGTGAGTACCAACTGGCAAGATGATTATGCCAGAAAAGTGGAAGAATATGCTTTTTTGAATATTCCCGAATATTGGATTGTAGACTTTCGAGGTTTGGGTGGATGGCAATTTATTGGAAATCCCAAACAACCGACTTTTACGATTTGCCAATTGGTTGATGGTGTTTACCAACAGCAACAGTATCGTTTGGGTGAACCCATTTATTCTCATCGATTTCCTAACTTAAAACTGCAACTTGACGATTTAATTCAGAGGTAATTATTTAGAGATAAAAATATAGTAAATAGATGAATAAAAAAGAGGCAATCCGTTGGTGGCGATCGCTTTCGGTAGGCATCACCCGCAGTTTCCCATCTTCGAGTTCGTAACGGGTATCGGTGCCGTCGTCGTAGTTGAGGTAGTCCTCGAGGGACATTATCTCGGATGCAACATCACCTGCACTTAAAACGTTCGTCATGGCTGCAACATCTCCCACAACCTTTGAGAGTTCTCACGATTTTAGCAACGAACGAGGCGATCGATGGGGGTGTGTATTTGGGGGATATGGCGATCGGTGTTTTACCCGACAACATTAAACAACATCAAACAAAATTTCCTTCTCCACCCTCAGACCTATCTGCTGCCACTGTCTAATTTTGTCCTCATCACTCGTATAAATTGTTAGGTCAGGTAAGTGTTTTAAAGGAGAGACATCCGCCACCTGGGTTCTCGACAAATTCAATTTTTGGAGCTGAGTGAGTGTACTCAGGGGAGAGATGTCTGTCACCTGGGTCTTCAACAAATCCAAAACTCGGAGCTGAGTAAGTGCGGAGAGGGCAGAGATATCCGCCACCTGGGTTTTGAACAAATACAATTTTTGGAGTGTGGAAAGTACGCTCAGGGGAGAGATGTTCGCTACCTGGGTTACCGACAAATTCAATTGTTGGAGCTGAGAGAGTGCGGAAAGGGGAGAGATATCCGTCACCTGGGTTCCCGACAAATACAATTGTTGGAGCTGAGAGAGTGCGGAAAGGGGAGAGATATCCGCCACCTGGGTTCCCGACAAATACAATTGTTGGAGCTGAGTGAGTGTGGTGAGTGGGGAGATGTCCGCCACCTGGGTTCCCGACAAAGACAATTCTTGGAGCTGAGAGAGTGCGGAAAGGGGAGAGATATTCGCCACCTGGGTTCCCCGCAAATCCAATGCTTGGAGCTGAGTGAGTGCGGTGAGGGGAAAGATATCCGTCACCTGGGTTCCCCGCAAATACAATTCTTGGAGCTGAGTGAGTGCGGACAGGGGAGATATATCCGTCACCTGAGTCCCCCACAAACTCAATGCTTGCAGCTGGGAGAGTGCGGAGAGGGGAGATATATCCACTACCTGGGTTTCCGACAAATTCAATTTTTGGAGCTGGGAGAGTGCGCTCAAGGGAGAGATGTCCGCTACCTGGCTTTCCCAAAAATACAATTCTTGGAGCTGGGAGAGTGCGCTCAGGGGAGAGACATCTGAGATTTGAGTGCTTCTTAAATCCAAGATTGTTACATGAGAGAGAACCTTGGAGAGATAAGTATCTCGATCGAAAACATCCCATCCTCGTCCGATAGCAGGAGCGATTGAGTATCGATCTCTTTTTGACTCAAAAGTCACTTTGGCATAATCCACTAGTCTTTGCATCGCCGCATTCGTACCAAGCTGCACCAGGGTTTCAATACATTTACAGGCTTCTGCTGCGCTGTAGTGCGATTCGTACTCAAGCAGAGGGACAACTTCATGACCTGCCCTCGCTACCATCGCCACTTCATCGTCATCTTTGGGCGGTAGGAGTTCTTTGGCACGGGCTAAAACCCGATCGCGCGTGGCGGGTTCGACGCTGGTTGCCGTTTCCAAACAAGCCACCGCTAAGAAATGGAGGTAGCTTTTGGTTTCCGGCTGGCGATCGCCTTCCTCGATGAGATAATTTAAGAGCCAGCCTCGCTCTTTGAGACGCGCCAAACCCGCAGCAACGATTATCGATTCCCGCCATTGGTCGTCCGTGGCTTTTTGCAATAGCTCCTCGAGGCTGTCATCATCGAGTGCTGCTTTCGCCGCTAGGTATTCTTGAAACGTGCGATGGGCAAAATCGATCTGCCCGATAACTGGTTCCCGCAACAGTGCCGCGCGATCGACAAAAAGATCGCGAATCTGCCGCCCCGTTATCTCTGGAGGTAGATTCATCTTTTTCAACTCCGCCTGAAAATGACTGTCTACTCGATCGGCTTCTAAATTCGATCGGTTCACGCGCATCAGCTTCAATGCCAGACTCTGAAGCAGTTCGATCTTTTGCAATTCGTCGAGTCCGATGGGATAAGTGGTATCGAGGGGAATTTTCCGTCCGGCATCTCGCCGATTTAATAACATATCGATGCATTCGCTGTAGAGCTGTAGTCGCGCGCTCGGTAGGGTTTCTTGTCGTTCCCAATGCAAGGCGCAAATCATCGCACAGAGCAAAGGTGTGGAGGCTAATCGCCGCAGTTCGGCTCGTCCGCGCAACTGTCGCTGCAAGTTCTCAGCCCTTTGCATCGGATCGACAGGTTGGCCGTTGGTGGGATCTTCCCCTGGCATCGCCGAGTGCCATCGCCGGACGAACTCGCTGACGTTCTCGGCGCTCATCGGTTCGAGGGTGAGATTGACAAAATCCCGATCTTCTATCCAATCTTCCCATTCGAGCCACTCTTCTCCCTGAAGGTTCTTCAATCCCGAGGGACGGGAAGTGACGATGTAGGTAGCTTCGCTGAAATCTCGCACTAAATCTTGGAGGGCCTCGAAAAAGTCTTGCCGTTCTTGTCTGGGCAATTCGTCCACCCCATCAATCAAAACCAAAGCTTGTCCGCGATCGAGATATCCATGCACCCAATTTGCGGGCATCGTTGCGGCAAAATTACGGGCGAGCAGTACGGGAAACTGTTCCGGCGCGGGAAACCCCTTCTTCACCCAATCTCGCAATCGAATAAAAAAGGGAATTTTGCAGTTCCAATGGTGTAATTGGGCCGGGAAATTCTGACTGGCCGCTCGTACTGCTAGCCATTGCAGCAGCGTACTTTTGCCTGCCCCCGCCCCACCTCGAATAACGAATCGGCGACGATCGCGCAGTGCTTTGTCAATGGGGCGCGATCTGCGTTGGTTTTCTCGGTGCGATCGCTCTTGGGCCATCAACGCCAGAGGTAATCGGCGATCGCATTCATCGACCTCACCCGTTCCGCTGACCGAGAGGGTAATATAGGCCATACTCAAACTCTGGCGACTCGTCAGCCGATCCATCCGCCGCAAACCAAATACTTCGAGGCGATCGAGTTCATTTAAAAGGATGCCCCGATAGCGGATGGCAAACTCATCGGCAGCTTGAATTTCCTGCTCTCGAAGCGCTTGCAACTGCTGGGCAATGCCTTCTAATTGCGTCAGGGTGGCAGTGGCTACACTCCGAGCAAAGTCTTCGAGTTGCGATGCGGTTTCGATCGCAATTTGACTGACTACCTCAATGGTTTGTCGATATAAGCTGGTTTCGTGAGGCGAGAAATGGCGAGTCACCTGGGGATTGACTGCGAGAAGGTGTTGCTTGAGTTTTGCCGCATCGAAATTGACCTGCGCCAGTGAATCCGAGGTCAGCCGCGCTTTAATCAAAGTTTCCGCCACCCCGTAAACGATCGCATTTTGACTACCCCCATCCAAATTCTTCGCTTCGCCATCGAACAACCGTTGCATTGCTCGTTGCAGTTGCTTGGCAATGGGTTCGACTTTCTGCGATAATGCTTTCTCGTCCTCTGGGGAGCGCAGTAATTTCTCGATTTCCGCATCAATTTCTCGTCCCAGGACGGCATTTTTCAGTTTCGATTTCACCTCGAAGGATTCCAACAGCATTTTAGCCAGTGGCGGGGCAATTGCTTTGAAAGCATCTAGAGAAATAGACATCGGCAGATCGGTTGATGGGTAGCGATCGGGCAGTAATATCTCAGTATTACTTAGTTTTTCGGGAATTTCAGGTCTGCGTCCGATGTGAAATATCGCTGCGATCGCATAGCCCGAATTCCCACAAATATCTCTCCCCCAGTTCCCACAAAAAAACTCCCCCCGAAGGAGGAGTCTTCGATCGAAAGATTTTCGCGATCGCCAAGCGCATAGCGCTGAGGATGAATTTAAAACCGAGAAGCCGATCGCAACAAGGTTTTTGCTGATGGCTGAAAGCTGAATGCTCCGGGCGATATCGATGCAGAGCGATCGTTTAGCTCAGTCCAGCCAGGGAGGATTTCGAAGAAACTCCACTTTCGACGTTCTCAACGGCTCGCTGAAGCGCGCTCAGACGGCTATCGACCATATTCTGCACGGGAACGAACCGCTCGACACCTAAGTTTTGCAGTCGTTTGAGGGTTTTACCCGTTGCACCGACCACAAAGACTTCGCGACCTTTTTCGACGGCTTCTTGAATGGCATTTTCTAAGGCCAGAGCCGCAGTTACACCCAAGATGGGAACGTCGCTCAAATCGAGAACCAAGGCATCGAAGTTATCGACTGCCGTATGTTCGCGAGAGATCGCTTTCGATACGCCGAAAATCATCGGTCCGCTCAGGTAGAAGAGAACGACACGACCTTTAGCACGATCGAGTAATTTTTTTTCTTCCTCGGCGAGTTGAATTTCTTCGTCGTCGTAGGTAATTGCTTTAATATCTTCAGAGCGCAGATTACTCAGGCGCTCGATGGTGAGGATGTTGGCGACGAACACGCCAACGCCGACCGCGACGATTAAGTCCACGAACACCGTCAGCAGAATCACCCCGTACATGATCGCGGCTGCTTTCCAGGATATTTTGTGGGCGCGCTTGAGGAAGCCCCAGTCTACAATATCGATACCCACTTTCAGGGCAATACCAGCTAACACCGCTAGAGGAATACTCTGAGTGAGGGGAGCGGCAAACAGTACGACAACCAGGAGGATGACCGCGCGAGTCAGACCCGACAGGGCCGTGCGACCGCCTGTTTGAATGTTAACGACGGTTCCCATGGTGGCTCCAGCTCCGGGGATACCGCCGAACAAGCCGGATACCAGGTTACCTATACCTTGACCGATCAGCTCTTTGTTGGAGTTGTGTTCGGTGCGGGTCAAACTATCGGCAACCAAGGAGGTGAGCAAGGCATCGATGCAACCGAGCATCCCCAAAACCAGCGCGTCGCCGAACATCAATCGCAACTCAGAGGTGCTGAAGGTGGGAACGACAAGGCTGGGCAAACCGATGGCCACGTTGTCGCTAACGTCGCTAATCCGGCGAATATCGACATCGGCGAAGAAAATCAAAGAGGCGATCGTACCTAAGATTAAAGCCGCAAGCTGGGGAGGAACGAAACGCTTGACTTTTTTCGGCGTGAGAATGATGATCGCCACGCTGATGACCCCGAGAATGGTGGCGATCGGGTTGAAGTTGGATATCAATTCCGGCAGGCTCGTCACGGTCCCGAGAACACCACCTTTGGGGCTAGACTGCCCGAGGAACGGTGCGGTTTGCAGGATGATGAGGATGATACCGATACCGGACATGAAGCCGGAAATCACCGTGTAGGGCATCAGGGTAATGTATCTGCCCAGCCGCAGAAGACCGAACGCGATTTGGAAAACCCCCGCCATCATGACGACGGTGAATGCCATCGCCATCCCGTTTTCGGGATAGGCGGAAACGAGTTGGGCAATCACGGCTGTCATCACCACGGTCATCGGGCCGGTGGGTTCGGAGATGAGGGTGGGCGTACCCCCAAACAGGGCGGCGAAGAAGCCAACGAGAATCGCGCCCCAAAGACCGGCTTCCGGGCCTGCCCCGGAAGCCACCCCAAAAGCAAGAGCCATGGGCAGAGCGATAACCGCAGCGGTGAGACCGCCGAAAACGTCGCCCCGTACGTTATTAAAGTGGATGTGGTTGGTAATTTTCATCTAAACGTACTAGAAATTTAGAGATCGAGTTCGATCGAGCGAACGAGAATCCGCGTTGGTTACGACCGATCCGCGAAGTTGTCCGCAACGGGAAAAATAACGACATCTAGCCCCATGAGAGGGACTCGAACTAAAATGCCGACCGCTCCAGGTGGATGGAGGTCTTCGAGCATTTAGAATTAAGTGATTTACGATTTACGATTCAAATTAGTGAAATTAGATGTGCTTATTGTTATATAACACCCAACACTCACGCAACATTTAGCGATCGCTCTTGAAGGACAAAAGAAATGTTTTGACTCATACCTCAAGATTTTCGATCGACAAAAATTGAAAAAATTAGCCAGGCAAACCTACGTCAGAGATTGTCAATATTAAACTTTGCCACCCCGAATTAAGAAGCTCGTATCATTAAGCTTCCTACTCAATACAATCAAAAATGTCAATGATTGCTTAACAGTTTATAACATAAGAGAACTAAAACACAACAATTTTTTTTAATTATCGTACTAGTTCTATAAAACGATCTAATTTAATACTGTCTTCTGTCAGGGAATATACTGATATCTATTTTCTAAGGTTATGAAGTGGTTAAGTATTAAGTCAAGAGCGAACAAGATTCGGTTTTTCTTCTCCCCAGAACGGAAAATAGGGGATTGACAGCTTTTAGGTGCGGCGATCGGAAACATGAAAACCACAGTAGGATTGGGTTCGATGCGTCCGTTATGGAAAATGACAACTAAATCTTCAAATCTAAGGAGATATCTACAAACTGCAAATATTCGAGGTTCGACCCCTAAAATATTGATAAAGTCAATCCGATTTTAGGTGAATAGAATATCTCGAGCAATAGGAATAATTGATGAAATATGCTTGTATCTTTATAAAGACCCCAATTCTAAATACACGAAATAAATATTTCCCGTTGCCAATTGCTGCGGTATTATCTAGCGAGAATTTATCCCTTTCTAAAAAATACTAAAAACACTGCAAGCATTCAGCTTGCAACTCCGAGCAACATTTAGCACGCGATCGCCATGAGGCGCGAAAACGGCTACTAAAAAGCCAGGGCATAACCCCGGCTTTTTAAGTTCGATGGGCTGTGAGTTAGAATTTGTGCGCGTGCAGCACCTCCATCACATCACAAAGATATGCGATGCCCGAATAATCATCGAAAAACTTCGCTGCGACTTCATCTGAAATCTTCACGGCCATATCTCGATTGGGGGTGAGTATCTCGAACTTTATATTCGAGAAGTCGTCGGAAACGGTGGGTCGTCCGGACGATCGCACGTTGCGACTGCCTTTACCGCCAGCGTCCACCACCGTATAACCGGTTGCCCCGGCTGCGTCGATAATCTTGCCGATCTTTTTCAGCAGCAATTTTTCGGTGACGATAACTAGCTTGCTAGCTCGCTGGGTCATGTTGGTTACCTCCTTGACGTGTATATTCGACGTATATATTCATTGAACTATATATAAACTCGGAAAAACGGCAGCGCCGAGCGCGATCGCGCCGATCTAGCTGCCGTGCCGATCGCCGGGTCGGTGACACCGGCAGACCGCGACCCATCTGGGATCGGTCACCCCAGCGTCTGGGCTAGCCCGATAAAGAGCGGTATGCCGATCGCCAGGGCAACCGGCGTGCCGACAGCTGTGGACGAGCCGATGTAGGCAGAGGGATTGGCCGATGGGATACCGGCTCGTAAAGTGGGCGGCCCAGAGATGTCCGAACTCGAGGCGGCGATGACGGCTAGAATCACGACACCGCCATAGCTGAATCCCGTGGTGTAGTGGGCGATCGTGCCGAGACCGAAGGCAATGAACCCGTGCAGCAGCGGTGCCACAAAGGCATATATCGCGTACCACTGGCCCACTTTACGCAGCTCGCCGATCCTTGCCGTGGCCTCCATGCCCATGACCAGCATCAGGATCGAAAGCAGGCCGCGGAAGAGGGGATCGAAGAAGCTCTCATAGACACGTTCGGGCTGGGTTAGGATACCTAAAGCCAGGCCGAGCAGCAGTGCCGATAGGGCAGAGCCTTGAAGGCTTTCTTTCACAATAGGCCATATCTTGACCCGCTCGGGTTCCTGTCTGGGATACCCACTTGCGGTAATGCCCGGATTGCTAGGATACCCACCAGCGGCAGTGCTCCGATCGCTATACTCGCCTGCGGCAACGGGCTGCTTGCCGAGAGCCTCATGTTTGCTGAGAGCCTCGTCTGCGATGCCGCGCTGCTTGCTCAGATAAATGCTGGCCACGACGATCGCCGTCACGAGCGCAGGGATGTCCATAAAGGGATAGAGTGCGGCGGCCCAAGGTTCGTAGGTGATGCCTTCCGTTTCTAGTATCGTCAAACCGGCAGCGAGGGTAGAGCCACTCACGGCACCGAACAAGCCCGCAGTGGCAATGGCATCCACGGTTTTGACGTTCGGCAGCAAGGCCAACGTATAGCGACCGATGAACACGATCAGAATCCCCGTTGCCATGGCAAACAACGCGGGTAACAGCATCTCTGCCAGATTAGCATTGCGGATCGCAATGCCGCCGCTCAGACCGACTTTGATGAGCAGCATGAAGACGATGAACTTATAGACCGGATCTGGAATTGTCAGTTTGCTATTGAGGGCGGCAACGACCATACCACCAATGAGAAAGCCGAGTGTCGGGGACTGCAACTTATCCCGGAAGAGCGTCAAAAAATCGGTCAAAAAATCCACGGTGTAATTTCTCCTCGAGCGGTTAGGGGTTAGGACGGCAGGCAAGCATAGTCTCGAATCCTGGGTGGCTGGCTCCACGCATCCGGGTAAGCAGCGAGTCAACCCGCCACTCAGCAGATGCATTCCGGTGCGTCGTGCTTGCAGCGGTCTTAGGAAAAATTGAGACGCTGCCGATACAGATAGAACAACGAGTTGCTAAAAACTTCAGAAAAGCTGGGGTGCACCAGAGATGCGGGTTCGATCCCTTTTACTACCATGTCGGGTTTGGATTTTGGCGATCTTCCAGAAGCGTTTGGCTCCTGTTTGCATCCCTCAATCCAAATTTGACAAGTATTACGGGAATCGATTTCAAGAGCGTTCGGTGGGAAATGGCAAAGAAACATTCTTTCCCGTTTCGCAGAAGAACGAACTCAACCGAACTGCCATTTCGGGGGTTCGATCGATGTATTGACTTTAGTCAATTTAAAGCATTGACTAAAATCAATTTAACTTAACTTTTCTATATATTCTAGTCTATCGTTAAAGTGACCCAAACGATCGCGTTTTTTCACATCATCCAAATAAATTATTAAATTTAAGTCATAAGAGAAACTTTTCTTTCAAGATCCCAAAATAGGTCAGACTGATATTTAGAGTGATTCTAAAATTCGATCGATATTCCCGATGCTGCTCGATCGAGTGGGTGTTGGGGATATACGGGAAAAGAGCAGATCCACGTTACGGGCGCGCCTGCCGCTTGCCTCGATCGTGGATCTTTTTTTGAGAGGGGGTATTTTGGCGATTGGCTTTGGGCTTTGGGCTATCAGCGTTCGGGAAAACTTAGCTCTCGATCGAGTCAGGGGCGATCGGATGGACTGGGGGGCAATCGGATCGAAACCTTGGAATCGTTGCGATCGCAATCGAAGCTGGCAAACCCGACCAATTGAGTGAAAATTAAATTCAAAAAGCCGAGATGCAATGTCATCTCGGCTTTTCTCATGTTCGATCGCGCCGATTAGACTGTGACGAAATCCGCTGAAGTCAGAACAGTATCTACCCCTTCCAGGATGGCGAGGATATCTCCAGCCAAGGCGATCGTGGTGTTTGTCCCGTCGGATGCAACCGACAAATCGGCAAAGGTCAAACCCCCTTTGAGTTCGATGGTATCTTCACCCGACGCGAAGTCCGCGATCGTATCTGTCCCCGGCAAGGCTTCAACAACGAACGTATCGGCATCTGCACCACCAACGAGTGTATCGTCTCCAGCCCAACCTCGCAAGAAATCATCACCATCGCCGCCGTCTAGCAAGTCATCTCCCGCTTCACCCCAAAGCTTGTCATCCCCGGTACCACCAACGATCGTATCGTCTCCCGCCTGACCGATCAGGCGATCGTGACCCGCTCCACCATCAAGAACGTCGTCGCCGCGCTTTCCTTTAATTAGATCGTTACCGCTACCAGTCACGAGAACATCCGGACCGAAAGTTCCTTCGAGCGTCTCGTCGCCATCGGGAACCACGACATCTAAGAGATTGGTCACAACCTGATTTTGAGCTGGGTTCGCCCGATAATCGATGCCATCGGCAATAACAGTGGTGAAGTTTTCCTCTCCTTCAGTCAAGTTATCCGCAATAACCTCAGAGACTAAAGTTGCTTCTGTCGCACCTTCAGCGATCGTAATATTGAAACCAATCGAAACCCCATCTTCTTCAAGTTGGGTATCGACGAAATCGGCCATATCTTCGCCGATAATCTGATGGACGCGACGGGTTGGATGATACTCGTCCCAGAAGTAATACTCATCCGGTTGAGAACCTGCTGGCGGTTCGACCGGAAAAACAGGTTGATAGGGATCGTCTACGTTCGTGAGACCGAAGTCTTGAGGATTGGAACGAATTTCATCGCTAATCTCAACGTGGTCGTACAAAGCAATTTCAACACCTAGTTCCTGACTGAGCGTCTCCAATGCTTGGGGCAGAAGTTCGTTCACTTCATCTGTAAACAACGTGGCTTCTTCCACCTGTCCGAACTCGATGACACCGGGCAGAATATCGAGGTCGGAGGAGTTCACCACCAGAAACTGTTGGGCCCCTAATTCAGCCAGGTCAGAGACTCCCTCGATCGTATTTTCTACCGTCTGGGCGGCTAATTCTTCAACGGTTCCGGGCAAACCAAAATCCGTGTATTCAAACAGGTCGTTGGCAGAAGCGAAGAGAAAATACAAGGCATCGGGGTCAGCCGGTTGTCCTGAGAGTTCTGTAGAAAACTGCTCGATTTGACCGAACACGCCTGTATCCTCGACAGGATCTAGCCAACTGTAATAGTTGCCATTGCCACTTTTCGCGCCACCCACCGCGTAGTCTGTCAGATCGACTTGCAGCTCTTGAGCGAGAACTTCAACGGCTGTGGGTCCGTTCGTCCAGCGTCCTTGGGGGTCGTAGAGTCCTAATGCTGGGTCGGCAGGCAAGATAAAAGAATCGGGGACACCCGCATTGACCGCATCCGTTGAAAGTTCAAACGATCGCCCATCATCGGAATAGCTATCTCCGAAGGCATAAATTTGAGAAATCGATTCATCAGAGATCGTGACAAATTCAAAATCAGAAATATTGCTGCTGCCATCAACAAAATACTCGACATCCCCAGGCGCTGGATCGTTATTGAAAATAATCGGTAGGAATAGAGATAGTCCTCCCTCGGGTGCGGGTCGGTTGAGACTGAAATTCCAGGTAAAAGTTTCTCCTTCACTGGCAGTGACCGTTTCTGGGGTTAGGCTGACAATCGGTAAAGTTATCGCATCTTCAATGGTGGTGGTAATCGTCGTCGAGGCGGAGTCAGCTCGGTAATTTTCATCTTCGAGAAGCGTTAGGGAATAGGTTTCGCCAATTTCCACGAGATCGTCTTCAAAGGCAGCAATTCCGAATGTGGCGGTGGTTGCTCCTTCGGCAATGGTCAGACTCGCGGTAATCAGACCATCTTCTTCAACTTGTCCGAAACCGACAATATTGCTAATGAGTTCTGGCGGAAAGCTGGTATCTCCCGGTCCCGAATCGCCATCGGGATCGTCTATTCGCAATTTGACGACTAAACCCCCGACAGGTGCGGGTTCGCTCAGATTGAAGGTTAAAAGCTGTGGGTCTCCACTTTCAATGAGTATGGTGCGATCTGCACTCAAGCTAACAATCGGTAATTCGACATCAGAGTCAAAAATAAGCGGTGCAGGTTTAAAATCTTCGGACATTACAGTTGCTCCTGACGTTAGAAAATTATCTTCTATTGCTCTTTGAAAAGTTAAAATGTTAAATGACTCAAGACTCGAGCTAACTCAAATTTTTAATTCAGGCTAGATGACTTAATTTCAATGAGTTTGAGATAATATTTAACAGTTTTTAATTTCCAAAAAGTTCGATCGATTTTAGGGAATCAATTCAAGTCTTGATTCCGAGCAATTGACTGAAAAAGTTTAACTGATTTGGCTATTTGAAAGACTTATTATTTTGAGCGATCTATTTTAAGTTTTTGCCAAATTTTCAACTGCAAGAATACCACAGTCTTTTTCAAGAAAGCGACTTGTAGTTTTTACGGATTTTGTTTCGTCTCTTCTTTCCGAATTCGGAAATTTTTTCCAGATTCGGAAAAATATAATTCAGTATATTTTCTAGTTTTAAAATCAAGTTTTAATAAAAAGTCAATATTTTTACTGAATACTCTTTTAGAGTGCAGTTATAATAGACAAGCTGTAATCTATTCAATTAGAAGGTTTTTGGATATTTTTCAGCTAAAACACCCGATCGACATCCCGAAAATTAACCTATGTAAAAATACGTAATTTTGAGATCGTCACTCGTCTCTCTCCAGTAAAATCATGCCTATAAAGTTTTGGTAAAGACTATCCGTATTTTGATAAAGGATTCATAAAACTCGATCGAGTCGAAGGTCTAAATTCTGTAAAAATATGGAGACTTACCTAAGCTGTTGTATTCCTCATCAAGCACTTGCCGATCGATTCTGAATCTAGAACGAGCGGGTCTCTTATTTCTTTGCAAGTCCTTAACCCTGGAACCGCAAACCCATTCCAACAGGGTTCTATGGGACATCCCAATCGAATCCCATCCTCTTTCCTTTTCCTAAAATCTAAACTGCAACTCGATCTCCC
>JAXHUC010000158.1:0-14857 GCA_034189805.1 Cyanobacteriota bacterium | reverse complement strand
TTCCCCATTCCCCCCTCTCGCCAAAAACTGTCTTATCCCGAACTGATGTTAGGTTGAGAATCCCGCCAAGTCCGGATGAAAATCCGTCAAACCTCAAAAAATTCCTTTAAAATCCATATAATTAGCGCAATCTGTAAAAGTAACTATGTCCGATCGCGCCGCAGATGTCTCTCAATCGGGTCTAGAAAACCGCTCCAACTTCTTCGTGGTGGGCATTGGTGCTTCTGCCGGAGGGTTGAGGGCGCTCGAAGAATTTTTTGAAAATACGCCCGTCGATAGTGGGGCGGCTTTCGTGGTCATCCAGCACCTATCGCCGGATTTTAAAAGCCTGATGAACGAACTCCTCGGGCGGTGCACCCGCATGGCGATTCATTTGGCGGCTGACGGCATGACCCTCGAGCCGAATTCAGTGTATCTGATTCCACCGGGCAAGAATTTGACACTCGAAGGGCAACAGCTCTACTTGCAAGATCGCGATCGGACTCAAAATCAGCCCAATTTTCCCATCGATCTCTTTTTCCAAACCCTCGCCCGAGAACAAACCGATCGCGCCATTGGCATCATTCTGTCGGGAACGGGTAGCGACGGGACTCACGGCTTGCAGACGATTCACGAAGCGGGCGGCATTACCATGGTGCAAGACCCGGAAACCGCTGAATTCGACGG
Organism: Cyanobacteriota bacterium; assembly: GCA_034189805.1. Taxonomy (GTDB): domain Bacteria; phylum Cyanobacteriota; class Cyanobacteriia; order Cyanobacteriales; family Geitlerinemataceae; genus Zarconia. The sequence continues at coordinate 14,191 of JAXHUC010000158.1, read as the reverse complement.
GATGCCCAATAGCGCGATTGCTGTCGGACTCATCGATCGGGTGCTCTCGCCGTCCGAGTTAGCCCAGGTGGTTTACCAGGTCGTCGATTCATCCATGGATCGGCAAGACTTGAGCGATCGGAAAAATGTTCCCATCAACGTCCTCAAAATTAAAGAAGTCGCTCGCATTCTCGCCCAGTCGGAAGATATCGATTTTTCTCATTACAAACACAGTACCCTGAGTCGGCGCATCTTCCGTCGCTGCCTGATCGTGCGCTCGAGTATCGATGACTATATCGAACTGTTGCAAGATGCTCCCGAAGAACGGAAAACGTTGCGTAACGATCTCCTCATCGGCGTAACCCGTTTTTTTCGAGATGCGCCAGCTTGGAAATTTCTCCAAACTGACATTCTACCGCAGTTGCTCGATCGCCTCGAACCGGGGGAAGAACTGCGTTTTTGGGTGAGTGCGTGTAGTTCCGGAGAAGAAGCTTATTCTTTGGCGATCTTAGTCGATGAGGTGCTGCAAGGGTTGCAAAAGTCGGTGAGCTTCAAGATTTTTGCCACCGATCTCGATCGCTCGGCTCTCGAAAAAGCCGATCGCGGCATTTACCCGGAGACGATCGCCTACGATATTGGCGAGAAAAGACTCGCGCGATATTTCACCCGTCGCGAAGGCGCGTTTCAAGTCTCGCGCAAACTGCGGGAAAAACTGATCTTCGCCCCCCACAACTTGGCCAAAGATGCGGCTTTTACCCGGATGCACTTGGTGACTTGTCGGAACGTCTTGATTTACATGCAGTCGGACTTACAACAGCAAGTATTGCGCAACCTGCATTTTGCTTTGCGACCCCAGGGGATTTTGTTTCTGGGAGAGTCGGAAAACCTCGGGGAGTTAGAGGAAGAATTCGAGACGCAGCATCAAAAATGGAAACTGTATCGCAAGCGCCGGGACGTGTGGCTGCCGCTGTCGACCAAAACCCTCGATCGATTACCCCAGCTCGACCCTGTGCCCAAACCTCGAGAGATTCGTCGTTCTCGCTTCGAGCCGATGCTCGAAGAAACCTTGCGGCAATTGGCGGTCGATCGTCAGGCGACTTACCTGATCGTCGATCGAGACCTTCACCTACTTCACGTCTTCGGTGATTCTCGTAATCTGTTGAAAACCTTCGACGGTCGGGTGACGCAGAATGTCATCGAGATGGTCGTCTCTCCCCTGTCGCTTCCCTTGAAGACGGCACTCCACCGCGCGAGGCGGGAAGGTCGTCCGGTGCTGTTTTCTGGTCTTGAATTGGCCCAGGGAGACAATCTTCACCGCGTCAACCTGAATGTGACCTACCAGGAAACGAAAAAGATGGTGGGTGATTTTTCGATCGTCACCATCGAACCAGACGAGCGAGCGATCGTGCACCCTTCCGTCGAAACCTTTGAAGCGGAAGCAGAAACCCAGCGACAGATTGCCGAACTCGAATACGAACTCCAGCAAACCCGCGAGAATCTCCAAGCCACGATTGAAGAACTTGAAACCACGAACGAGGAGCAACAAGCAACCAACGAAGAACTGATCGCCTCGAATGAGGAACTGCAAAGTACTAACGAAGAACTCCATTCGGTCAACGAGGAACTCTACACCGTCAATGCCGAGTACCAGTCCAAAATTACCGAACTTACCGAACTCAACGACGATATGGACAACGTGCTGCGCAGCACGGAAATTGGGGTGGTTTTCCTCGATCGCCACTTGAACATTCGCAAATTCACCTCGGCTGCCACTGCGGTGGTGAACCTCGTCGGCACCGATATCGGTCGTCCCTTGGCACATCTGTCCCACAATACAGACGATGGAGATCTGCTGTTTTTTTTGCAAGAGGCGATCGACACCGAACGACCGGCCGAGCGGGAAGTCCAGTTGAAGGGAAGTAACCGACATCTGTTAATGCGAGTGCATCCCTACCGTCAAGAAGATGGGACGATCGATGGCGTGGTGCTCACCTTTATCGATGTTGAGAAAGTCAAAAAAACAGAAGCCGCTCTCCAAGAAGCCAACATTGCCCTGCGGCAAAGCCAGGAACGCCTCAATCTCGCTCTGGGGGCGATCGACATCGGTACTTGGCAGTGGAAACCCACGAGCGATGGTTTGATTTGGGATCGGCGCATGGCTCGGTTGTACGGCATCGACCCCAAAGACCGACCCCAAACCCTCGAAGCGTGGTTGCAACTAGTTCATCGAGACGATCGCGCCCGAGTGGGGGAGTACATCCGGGAAATTCCCGATCCCAAAAAGCCGACTCGAACCCTCGAATTCCGGATTTCGCGTCCCGATGGCACTCTCCGATTTATTTCCTTGCGAGCCAAAGCCTACTGGAACGATCGCCGAGAGTTTTCTCACCTCACTGGCGCGAACTTAGATATCACGGAGTCCCGACAGGCGGAGGATGCCCTGCGAGAGTCGGAAGCGAAACTGCGCGAACTCAACGAACGACTTGAAGGACGAGTGGAAGAACGAACGGAAGCACTCGCGAGCTTCAGCAGCAATCTCAAACAACTCCACCGCATCAGTACCACCCATTACAACAGTCTCGAGGCGCTATTTTCCGACTACCTGATCGCCGGATGCGAAATGTTGGGTTTATCCACCGGCGCGATCGGCATTTTGACCGAACAGACTTATACGTTGCGCGCCGTCCAACCGAAAACCCAAACGTGGAACGGGGGAATGCATTTTGCCTGCGCAGAGCGCTACGCCACACCCGTTCTCGAAGCCGAAGAGACGCTAGCCGAGTGTCACCGAGCTTCCCCAGAACATTTACAACAATATTGGCTTTACCAGAATCGATCGGTGAGTTCGTTTATCGGCACGCCGATTTGGGTGAACGGTTACCTCTACGGCACTTTAGAATTTTTCGGCGATCGCTCCTCCCGAGAAGAATTTGCCTTGCGCGAACGAGAAACTATCGAACTGATGGCACGGGGGATCGGTACTGCCCTCGCCTCGAATGCGGCCCAAGTCGATCGCCAGCAGACCCATTTAGCATTGCGAGAGAGCATGGAGCGCTTCCGCGTGACTTTCGAGCAAGCGGCCCTCGGTTTGGCCCACCTCGACCCCCACGGACGCTGGCTGCGGGTGAATCAAAAAATTTGCGATATCGTCGGCTACGCACGAGAGGAGTTACTCGAGAAAACGTTTTACGATCTCACCCATCCCGACGATCTCGAAATCGATTTGGCCTATATCGCACGAATGCTCGCAGGCGAGATTCAGACTTACACCCTCGAAAAACGCTACATTCACAAGAACGGAAGCATTATTTGGATTAATTTGACGGTATCCCTAGTGCGAGACAAAGCGGGCGAACCGAAATATTTTATTTCCGCCATCGAAGATATCGGCGATCGCAAACGGGTAGAAGCTTCCTTGCGAGAAAGTGAGGAGCGCTTCCGCTCCCTAGCCGACAGCGCCCCGGTGTTGATTTGGATTTGCGATCCCCAACAACAGCGCACCTTTGTCAATCAAATGTGGCTGTACTTTACCGGACGCAGTCTCGAAGAAGAGCTAGGAGAGGGTTGGAAGCAAGGCATTCATCCCGATGATGTGGAGTTTTATCAAGACACTTGCAACACTTGCTTTGAGGCTCGCCAATCTTTTCAACTTGAATATCGCCTCCGATGCGGCGATGGTGAGTATCGCTGGCTCTTGGATATAGGAACGCCTCGGTTTGCTGGCGATGGCGAGTTTGTCGGCTACATCGGCTGCTGTACGGATATTACTGAGATGCAACGGACGCGAGAAGCGCTGTGGCGATGGAACATAGAACTCGAAGGTCGGGTGGAAAAACGCACCGAAGAGTTGGCCCGAGCCAAAGAAACGGCTGAAAGTGCCACCCAAGCCAAAAGCGCCTTTATCGCTCATATGAGCCATGAGTTGAGAACGCCCCTCAACGGCATTTTAGGGTTTACCCAAATCCTCCAACGAGACACCAGCTTGAGTGCCAAACAAAAAAAAGGAGTCAATATCATCCACCAATGCGGTTCTCACCTGCTGACGCTGATTAACGACATTCTCTATCTGTCTAAAATCGAGGCGGGAAAGCTCGAGTCAACGGTGGAGGATTTTTATTTTCGATCGTTTTTGGAGCATTTGGTCGAAATTATCCGAGTTCGAGCTAAAGAAAAAAACATTTCTTTTACATTTCAACCCCAAACATCGCTCCCGGCAGCAGTACGCGGCGACGAAACGCGCTTGCGGCAAGTACTGCTTAACTTACTGAGCAATGCGGTAAAATTTACCAACGCTGGAGGGGTGACGTTTTCGGTGGGTTACGTTGGGGACGGGCTAAAGGGCGATCGCAAAATGCGCTTTTCGATTGAAGATACGGGTGTGGGGATTCCTAGCGATCGGATCGCCGATATCTTTTTACCGTTCCAACAAATTAGCGATTTGGAAAACAAGTCGGAAGGAACGGGATTGGGTTTGACAATTTCTCAAAATATCGTTTGCCAACTCGGTGGAGAAATTCAAGTCAGCAGCACTCTCGGTGTCGGCAGTCAATTTTGGTTCGAGGTCGAACTCCCCGAAATCGAAATTGCTCCCCCCTCGTGCGAGTTCCACAGCCGCATCGTTGGATACGAAGGGGAACCGCGCAAGATTTTAATTGTGGATGATAAAGATGAAAATCGCGCGGTTTTGCTCTCTTGGCTGCAACCGTTAGGGTTTACCCTCCTCGAAGCCGATAATGGCGGTCGGGCACTCGAACTGGCGATCGAGGAATGCCCGGATTTGATGTTTTTGGATTTGGTGATGCCGGTTCTCGATGGGTTTGAAGTTGCCCGACGCATCCGGCGCGAAACCGATCTCAAAGATATGCCGATCGTTGCCAATTCCGCGAGTACCCTAGCAAACGATCGCGCTCTGTGCTACGACGCGGGTTGCAGTGCCTTCGTACCCAAACCCATCCCTTTAGATCGGTTGCTCGATATACTCCAAGAACTACTGGAAATCGAATGGATTTGCGAAACCAGCACCCCGGCTGTTTCTCACCCAAACGGACTCCATTACCAGGAGTTATCGGAATCATCAGAGTCATCTTTATCCCTGGTTTCTCCTCCCGCACAAATCCTAGAGCAATTACTAGAGCTAGCACGGCAAGGAGATATTCGCGGTATTATCCAACAAGCCGATCGCCTCGCACAAACTGAAGAACGATGGACTCCTTTTACCAAAAGAGTTAGCGGACTTGCCGAAAATTTTCAAGAAGTCAAGCTGCGCCAATTTCTCGAGGAATGCTTGACAAAATAGCTAAATTGTGTAGTTCAGAAGTCGATCGTTTTCCTCAATCGAGAGACTCCTCCGATCCCATCATCTTTTTCATTGCCGCCAAGCCTTTCTTCACTCTGCGAGATACGGTAACCGCACTGATACCCATCCGTTCGGCCGTTTCTTTTTGAGTCAGATCGTGCAAAAACACGAATTCAAGGACTTTACAAGTTCCCGCTTCCAACTTCGCGAGTGCCTGTTGCAAAAGAATGCGATCTTCTTGAGCGAGCTGAAAACTGTGGTAGCGCCGATCGGGAACCATTTCCCCAAGAGAGGTTCGATCCCGGTTTTCATCGGAAATCGGCGCATCTAAACTTAGAGGAGCGCGGTTGCAGCACGCCAGTTCGATTTCTTGTAACTCGCGCGGGGAAATATCGAGCGCTTGCGCCACTTCGGCTTGCGTGGGAGCGCGATCGAGTTCTTCCCTCAGCGATTGGGTGACTTTGGCAGCTTGGCGATTCAAGCTCACCCAATGACGGGGAATGCGCACCGAGGGACTTTTATCGCGCAGGTAATGCTGAATTTCGCCTCTAATATAAGGGACGGCAAAAGAGCTAAAAGCATTGCCTTTAGACAGATCGAACCGCTCGATCGCCCGAATCAAACCCAAGCAACCGACCTGTAGCAAGTCGTCATAGCTTTCGGAACACCGATCGAGCCAATGATGGACTTCTTTTCTCACAAGTCCGATATTGAGCGCGACGAGTTGATTGCGTCCGGTTGTCGATGGAGACTGATGGTACTGGCGCAATAGCTCCAAGCTGTCATTTTTCGGCTCGTTTGTGACTTTGTACATCATAACGACGTGCACTTAGGTAGACCTGACTTAACTTCGTAGATGCAACTGGCTTAGCTTTCGCTTTTGAAATCGCGTCGGAATCTAATTCCTTGGCGATCGAGAGCGAAAAAGACAGTGCTTTGACATTTATTATTGAGTTTCCTAGTCCAGAATATCAAACTTGAGTCCCATGTACCTCCGTCAAACCCACTAGTCAATTACTTGCAGGAGTGCCGTGCCGATTGCTCGAGATGTGAGTTTTTTGGGGTGTTGGAGCTTTGGCGCTTGGGGACAATTTTGCATTCTCTCCCCCAGCTTCTTTAGCTCCCTGAGCTACCAAAACTTCACCGCTTCCTCTCAAAAATTAACTCAAAAATTAACTAATTATTGCTAAATGCGGGATATTCTTAACGTCTGATTAAACTTAAGATTGGGTTAAGCCTGAAGTTGAGTGGTGGGTTATGCAAGATTGAAGCCATGTCATTCTGACAAAAAATCGGCGATCGATCGCGCAATTCTCAGGCGAGACCCTCTTTTGAATAATCTGTGTTTTTTATGTTGGCAACTCGAATTATTAGTGGCATTCTCGCGATCGCTGTGGCGTTGGGAATGATTATTGGGGGGGGCTGGTACTTCACCGTCGGTTTTGCCGCGATCGCCTTCCTCGCACAAGTTGAGTATTTTCAACTCGTCCGCGCCAAAGGGATCGCGCCAGCCGCAAAAACCACCCTCGTCCTCACCCAAATCTTATTGATAACGGCACTCGTCGCACCCAATCTTGTTGAGGTCGCGTTTCCCGTGGCAGGAACGGCAATTTGTTGTTACTTGCTCTTTCAGCCTCAAATTGCCTCGATTGCCGATATTTCCAGTTCGATTTTGGGTCTTTTTTACGCCGGTCTGTTACCCACCTATTGGATTCGATTGCGATCGCTGAGCGATTACGACTTGCCCACGAGCATGGTCAGCCATCCCTTAATCGCCAGTAGCGGCCCGTTGACCGGATTTTTACCCGAAGGTTGGTCGGATACTCGCACGCTATCGGTGGGATTAACCGTCACGCTACTCGGGTTTACTTGCATTTGGGCGGCCGATATCGGCGCTTACTTTTTCGGCAAATACTTCGGTCGCACTCCGTTATCGGAAATCAGTCCGAAAAAAACCGTCGAAGGGGCAGCCTTTGGTATTCTCAGCAGCACGTTCGTGGCGATGGCTTGGGCTTATTTCTTGCACTGGCCTCATTGGGCGATTGCGGGAAGTTTGCTGGGTCTGGCGCTCGGATTGACGAGTTTGATGGGAGACTTAACCGAGTCGATGATGAAGCGAGATGCGGGGGTTAAGGATTCAGGTCAGCTCATTCCCGGTCACGGGGGCATTCTCGATCGCACCGATAGCTACGTGTTCACCGCTCCGGCAATTTACTACTTTATCGTTTTGATTTTACCTTTGCTGTCTTAGGCTTGCTTTTTTAGGTTGCCCGGAATTGCTCCCTCGATTGTCTCTTCGATGTTTGGGTTCGGCAGCAAATTCGATCGAGATGATTTTTCTCAACGTCTAGATTGCCGTTTCTGCTCGGCATTGTCCCCAATCGATTCTCGAGAATCTCGATCGCCCGTTCGGTTCAATGTAAGCATTCAGGTATCGGTCGTCAGCTTTAAATGAGTCCCAAGCACTTAAATTTCAACTGACACTCCTTCCACAACGATGAATTCCCATCTTCGTGCAGACAATTCCGAGACCTAACGAATGCTGAGAGTTCAGTTGCCAGCAAGCCACCGAACCACCCGCGATCGAAATTCTTCTCTTCTGTTGTCATCGCTACGGTATGTCGATCGCGAACTGCCTTAGCAAGCGCGATCGAACGCAAGGTCTAACACCAAGCGATCGATTTTTTTAAGAATCAATATTTTTTCACAAGATTTTTTAAGCATAAAATTAGTCAAAAGTTCGATCGTTCAATTCAAAGCAACTTAACCTAGTGGAGGGCAGATCGTGAACGCGGCAGAACAAGCAACCGATTTTCAAGCAGCCAGCAAGATTGCAGCAGTCGTCAATCTTTTTAAATCTGAATTCCCCGATCTCAAATCGGATCTCAAACCTTGGATGAACGATCCCGAAACGCTACAAATGGTCGATCCCGACTCGATCGATATCGGCTTCCATTTTCCGGGCTGGAGTCGTCGCATCCAAAGCCGCAGCATCCTCGTTCAAATTCGCTTTCACCACGATCCTCTAGAACAAGAACGCCGCGCGATCGGGGTCGAAACCGCAGGCTACGACCATACTGGAAGAAAATGGCGGTTCTCGACGGTGGAAAACTGGCAGTTCGTGGGAGCAACCGAGCCGTCTGCGGAAATGAAGGAAAAACTCAAACACTGTTGTCGCCAAGTTCTCGAACTTTTTAGTGCTGCCGGGGACTGGGATATGGAGAATAGTGCCTAGTGCCGCTACGCGGAATTAAAAATGCAAAATGAAAAATTAAAAATGTCCAGTACACATAGCTTTTACGGGTTAAAGACTGGTCAGTTATTTCTGCCGCGCTGCACTAGGTTTTTGGAGTGAGGGAGGGTGAGGAAGATGGGGAAGGTGAGGGAGATGGGGGAGAAAAATGCAAGATAGGCGCATTCTTCCTTGTCCCCCTTGTCCCCTCCTCTCCGCGTTCCCGATCGAAAACGCTACAGTTCCAGCTTCTGTGCCCGAATCGACAAATCGAGTAATTCGATCGGGTGTTTGAGGAGAATGTTGCGGCCTTGGGCGATTAAGTGCTTTTGAATTTGCAACGAACAGCCGGGATTTGCCGAAGCAATCAATTCAGCTCCAGTGTTTGCTAAATTTTCCACCTTTTGTTGCCCCAATTCATCGGCAACTTCAGGTTGCAACATATTGTAGACTCCCGCACTGCCGCAACACAGGGATGCGTCGATCGGTTCGCGCAATTCGATGCCGGGAATTTGCCGCAGGAGTTGGCGGGGTTGGGCGCTAATTTTTTGTCCGTGGAGGAGGTGGCAAGCATCTTGATAGGTGATGGTTAAATCCCGATCGCAAATTGGATGCAATTCGGCTGTCAATCCGGCTTCGACGAGAAACTCGTTGAGATCTTTCACCCGATCGGAAAAAGCGATCGCCCGCTCTCGATAGTCTCGATCGTCTTTGAGGATGTGACCGTATTCTTTGAGGGTATGACCGCACCCGGCAGCATTGATAATCACCGCGTCTACTTCCGTCCCCGCAAAACTATCAATAACTTGACGAGCGAGGTCTTGGGCTTGTTTTTCTTGCCCTTGGTGGGCGGGTAATGCCGAGCAGCAGCCTTGGGTTTTGGGAATCACCACTTCGCAGCCATTTGCCGTCAGCACCCGAATCGTGGCTTCGTTGACGGGGTGGAACAAGAAGCGCTGCACGCAACCGAGCATCATCCCTACCCGGAACCGTTTTTCTCCTTGGGCGGGAACCACCTCTGGATAGGTAGCGGTGAGGGCTTCTCGAGAAATGCTCGGTAAAATCGATTCCATCGCCCCCAACCGAGCGAGCAGCCGCGCGAAGGGGTTCTCAAGCAATCGAGTCGATCGCACCAGCTTTTGCAATCCGGATTTTTGATACAGATACAGCGGCCACAGGGAAACGCGCAGGCGATCGGGATAGGGGAACAAGTTGAAAATTAACGTCCGCACGAGGCGATCTTCAAGGGTGCGAGGGACGTTGCGCTCGACTTGAGGACGAGTGGCGGCAATCAGTTTGTCGTACTGCACCCCAGACGGACAGGTGGTGACGCAAGCCAAACAGCCCAAACAAGTATCGAAATGCTCCGAGGCGGTTTCTAAATCGGCTTCCCCTTTGTTAATGGCATCCATCATGTAAATACGCCCGCGAGGGGAATCCATTTCCGTCCCCAGAACGCGATAGCTCGGGCAAGTCGCAAGGCAAAAGCCGCAGTGAACGCAGGTATCGATTAAAGATGGATCGGGCGGATCTTTAATGTCGAAAGGGGTAGGCGGCAAGTCTTCTAAATGGGGATTTTGCCCGAGAAAGTTACTTTCTTTGGCAGGTTTGAGGGGAGATTGGGAAGAAATGAGATTTTCTGAAGATTGCATTTTAAAACGCGATATTGAGCCTTTTTAAATTGTAATGATGATGAGAATAATGTCAGGATTCAGGTTCCATTTCAGACCCTGCGGTGGTAACAATGGGTAGGGGCGGGTTTGGACTTGAAATTTTGGAAGTCTCTCAAGATTTTGCTAAACCTGCCCTTACATCGTTTTTCCTCGTACATGACACCCGAACGCTTAGAGAATAATTTAGAGGGTTTATTTTTTTTGGGGAGTATGAGTTTTGATAGTAGTAAAAAAAAAGGCAATTTCCCTCTAAAACTCTATGCAAAAAAACTCCACCCATTCGAGCCACTTTACTCCCATCCTAAAATTTCTAAACTAAAAATCGATTGGGATTGAGAATATTTTCGGGATCGAACTTATTTTTAATCGTCCGCATCATGTCGATCGCACTGCCACGGTAGCCCCAAAGATCGAGTTTTTGCTTAACAGAAACTGGGGCGACCAAAACGCTGAAAAACCCCCCTTTTTCCTCAAGTACCGCTCTCAATCGGGCGATTCGATCGAATGAGGATTGCCCCGGAGTTTCGTCAATTTTGACCCATCCCAAACCGCTCCCGGCGTGAATCTGACTGAAGACACGATCGGGCAAAAGCCGATCGAGTAACGTCTCGATCTCCACTGCGCGATCGGGGATTACTCCTATTTTGCCGAGAATTTGAGTCTCTGGCGGGGATACTTCCATCAGTTTTCGCGATCGCTCCCATAAGCGAGTCTCGGCATCGTCGCAATAGGTTTGATGCTGCAATTCCAATTTTTGAGCCACCTCCAAGAGGCGATCGGATTGTTCGGCGACGCTCTGGGGTAGACTTTGGAAGCGTACCACCAACCCCATTCCCTCGCCAACATCCAACTGAGTCACGAGTCGAGTTGAAATCAGATCGATGGCAGTGGGGGTGAGTGCGGAGTTGAGCAGGGTTTGAGTGGCTGAGGCGATCGCCTCTGGGGTTCCCGTCAAGACTTGGGTGACCGAGGCTTCGGGAATCGGATAGACTCGAAACGTAAACTGGGTGGCAATGCCCAGGGTTCCGTAAGCCCCCGTCAGCAGTTTCATCAAATCGTACCCGGCGACATTTTTCACCACCCGTCCCCCGGCTTTGACGAGTTGACCGTCGTGGCGACAGAAGGAAATCCCCAGCAGTTGGTCGCGGACGCTGTTGTAGCGCTGTCGCCAGCTTCCGGTATCTCCGGTAGCGACGATGCCGCCAATGGTCGCGCGTTCTGGATAGGTGGGATCGATGGCGAGAAATTGACGGTTTTGGGCGAGCATCTCCTGGATATCGACCCATTTCATCCCCGCTTCCACCGTCAGCGTGAACTCTTCGACTGCGTATTCGATCGTCCGATTCAAGTTTTGGGTACTCACCGCTAGGTTCGCACCCTCGATTAATCCACCCCAGTGCAGTTTGCTGCCCCCACCGAGAATTAAGACCCGCCATCGATGGCGGTTGGCCAGTGCCATCGCCGCTCCGAGTTCTTCTGGGGTTTGGGGAGAAACGAGCAGTTCTAGTTGCGTTCCCGGCGCGCTGGCTGCCAAAATCTGTTGGCGCTGGTTTTGTGGAAGATTTTCCCACGGACAAATGCGATCGTGGGCGATCGTTTTTGTCAGTTCTGCGGCGATAGCACCCATACTGTTCCCAATTCGATCTCCTGAAAGGCCATACAACTATCCTACAGATCGACGGGATTTGCTTCTACTGGCTCGAGGGCAATGGGCAAATTCAGATAATGATAAGCTGAAGCAAATGTAACGGGAGAGGTTCGACGATCGAACGATCGAACGGCGACTCGGACTTGCTCCAAACTTACATCTGGCACGGTAGCTAGCAGCATTTACTTATCATCATCTATATCGATCGAAAATTTTTTGGAGTTCGCAAATGACCATTCGCTTTGATATTTCCGAGGCATTTATGGCAGTCGGAATTGCAGTAATTTCTGCTGACGAGCGCTGCACGGCTAAAGAAACGATGATGATGCTCGAAATGTTTAAAAAGCTCGACCTGCTGACCGTTGCCCCCGATGAAGACTATGAAGAAGCTTGGGAAGCCCTGTTCGATCGCACCTTGAGCAAAATCGATCGAGCTTTTCCCGAGCGATATTTATCCATGAGCGATGCTCATCTGGTGGAATTGATGAGAGCTATTCTCAAAACCGTGCCGAAAGACCGAGCCGAAACCCTCTTTCGCCTTGCAGTGGCCGTTGCCGTTGCCGATGGGATCGAACCGAGAGAACTTTCAATTATCAAGCGGTTGCGAAAGGCCTTGAAAATAGAACCGGAACTCGCCCGCAAAATTGTTGCCCAAAGCAAAACCCTCGCTTTGAAGATTTGATGAAGCTGGGGAGGCTTGGGGAGAGACGACGCGGAGACGCGGGGACGCGGTGACGCGGTGATGGGGAATGGACAAGAGAAGGCAATATTAGCAATTCTCCCTTGTCCCTCTTCTGTGCTCTAAGACTCCTTCAACAGGAGAAAATATAATTTCCCCTCACTGACCATTACCCCCGCCCGATCGCCTGCAATGGGACCCAGACCCAGAAAGTAGTCTACTCGACCGGGACCGCGAATTGCGCCTCCCGTATCTTGGTTGAGGACGAACCGACTGACGCGACGATTTTGCAGACTTCCGGAGGGGGTGACGAAGGGAACGTCGGTGTGAATCAATGCCAGTCCTCCCGGCGGCATCAGGGTATCGTCAGTGGCGATCGACCGAGAGGCAGTCACGGGAACCTGAAGGTTGCCGAGGGCAGGTGTGCCGAAGTTTTCCTGGAAAAATACGAAACTGCGATCGCGGGGAATGTAGATATCCAAATCTTGGGGGTTTTTCTCGAAATAAGCGACGATCGCCGGCATTTTTGCCTCTTCTAAAGTCAGCTTCCCATCTTCGACGAGTTCGGCCCCGATACTGGTGTAGTTATGGCGAGTGCTGGCGCTGTAGCCGACGGTGGTTTCACTGCCATCGGTCAGTTGCAAGCGCGCCGACCCCTGGATGTGGATTTGATAGGCTTCGAGGCGATCGCGCAGCCAAAATAGTTCCAACCCTTTGAGCGGCCCTTTCTCTCCTTGCAATCCATTGGTTCCTTCGAGTTCCGGTCGGGTGGGATGGGGGCGCGACCAGGCATCTAAATTGGGCGGTCGTCGATAGAGGGGATAGCGGTACTCGTCGGTACGAACTCGGCTGGCGGCGTAGACTGGCTCGAAATAGGCGGTAAACAGTACGTCGCCGAGGCCTTCTTTCCCCACAGATTGATAGAGAGTAAATTCTTCAAAGATGGCCGATTGTAATTCGTTGGGGGTACTCGCGGTTGCCACCAACTCTCGAAAGCGTTCGACACTGCGCAGCACCCGATCTCTAGTGATGCCAGGGATGGGATACCCGCGATAGTTGGCGGCTGCGGCACTCGATCGCAGGTATTGGAGGCTGTAGTCGATCGACTCTAAGAGTAATGCCCGATCTTCAGGTTCCTCTGCAAGTCCCCACAGTTGCTCGTCAAACCCCAACCTTTCGGGCAGCAAACCCGAGTTGAGGGCATCTTCGCGCAACGGTTTTAAAAATTGGGTGGCATCGGCTTGCCAGGGTGGAAGGGGTCTGGCTTTGAGAGGCAGTTGCGATCGAAAGGTGACGGTTTCTAAGTTGGGGGAAAAGTCCTCAGCCGATTCTCTCTGGCAAGCGATCGTCAATATTCCCCCACACAATAGGATTGCCACCTTGGCGATCGCATTCCGAAACCCTTTGCAGCCTGCCATCTTACATCCTTAATTTTCCCCATCGCTAAAAGTGTAACGCGCCCATCGGTACTGGTGGCTCTCCGGGGCTTCGGGAGCAAAAGAGGCTAAACTACATCCCAATTCCTCCATTTCTCCCATTTCTCCCATTTCTCCCGTTTCTCCCCTCTCCGCGTCTCCGCGTCCCCGCGTCTCCCATCCCCCGCTCCCTTCAGACTCGACCGCCGAAGACGGCATAACCGTAGAACTTCCACGGAACGGAGAGGGAGGTAAATCCAGCACGAGTC
>JAXHUC010000157.1:0-14886 GCA_034189805.1 Cyanobacteriota bacterium | reverse complement strand
AGATGGGGGAGATGGGAGAGATGAGGGAGATGGGGGAGATGAGGGAGATGAGGGAGATGAGGGAGATGAGGGAGATGAGGGAGAAAGTCGGTCTTTAACCCCCATCTTGCGTCACCGCGTCATCTTCACGCCCCAACTCTAGACTCTTGCCTCATCGAACGTGACTATGACATTCGAGAAGAGGAGACTTTGGGAATTGGGGAACTTCCGCCACCAATTCGATGGTGCCGTTCCCCTGACGAATCCACCCGGTGGCTTCGATAAGGGTTGCAGAGGGGGACGCTGGGGGAGGTATCGATGCTGCCCCCTCCTGTCCTAATTCTCGCCAATTTCGAGCGTCCGACCAACTGGGCATTTCTCGCAGTGCCAAAGTCGGATCTTCGGGTAATCCCCCGTGTCCGACAATGGTAAAGCTATTACCTTCGGTGGTTCCGCACTGGCTGACCACTCGATTTTCCGGATCGGTGAGATTGGCAGGTAACTCGACGAGTCCCGTACTCGGATCGACATCTGGGGTCCGCAGGGTGACGATGCCGTTAAACTCGGTCCCTAAGTTGGAGGTGGCGGTGATATCGCTTTGGGGAGTGGGCGTGGGTCGAAACTCGGTCCCGAAAATACCGATCGCGGAAACGGTCACCTGCCCTCCCTTTCCCAGAGATGCATTGGCGGTGATATCGCTGTTCTCGAGAGCGGCGAGAACATCGGTCTCGATGGTGATATTCCCCCCATTCGTATTGCCAGCGTTGGTGGTAATCGAACTGCCATCGCGCAACTGCAACAGCGAGGTATTCAGGGTCAGATTGCCTCCCGTGCCAGAGTTTGTGGCAGCGGCGATCGTGCCGCCGTTGTCTAATTCGATCGAGTTAGCATCAATATTGAGGGTGCCGCTATCGCCGGTATCGACACTCGAGACAGACACTTCAGCGCCATCTCGGACAATGAGTTCGTCGGCGAAGATTTGCAGGTCGCCGGCCGAACCTGGAGAAGGAATGGAAAACACCTCAGTTCCAGAAGATGTAGACAAGCTACTACGGCTCAGACCATTGGTGGAGGTTCCGGTTCCAGCGACTTCGATGCGATCGGCGCGGATGATGACGTTGCCGCCGTCTCCCGGTCCGATGGTCGAAGCCGTCACCACCGCCCCATTGGAGATCGTCAAGCGACCGGTTTCGACGATCGAGTCACCAGCCGGGGCGTTGCTAAAGCTCGCACTCACCAAACCCGACGGCAGAACGCCACCGATGGAAATGCCCGAGAGTTCCACCGATTCGGAAGCGCGAACGATTAGGGTTCCGCCACCGCCGCCTCGGGTGTCCGTTTGCCCGATACCGGGAAACAGCAATCCGCTGGTGGTGAGGATTTCCGCCCCATCTTCAAGGACGAGCTTTTGGGTTTCGACGGTAATATTACCCGCCACCCCCTCGCCCAATGTCGTGGTGGCAATTCCGGTAATTGCCTGACTATCAATGCGATCGCGCAACAGTTCCACCGATTCGGAAGCATTCAAGACAATATCGCCCCCCGATCCTTCCCCTTGAGTAAAAGCCTGAATCGAACCGCCATCGCGAACGATCGCCCGATTGGTTTCAATGTCGATATCGCCGGCCGCACCGACCGAACCGACGCTAGTTCCGGTGATTAAGATCGACCCGATCACTTCGATCGATTCAGAAGCCGCGACGCTGATGTTTCCCCCCCGAGCGCGATCGAAGGTTGGGGTGAGCACTACCGCCCCTTCCTCGAGGGTTAACCGCCCGGTTTCGATGGTAATCTCTCCCCCATTTCCCGAGCCTCCGGCGACGCTAAACAATCCAGTCGTTCGATCGAAGGGGGTCAGGGTTCCCAAGAAGCTATTGACCACAAAGAGGGTTTGAAACTCGGCAAAACTCGCTCCGGTTAAATCGACGGATTCGGCAGCGTAGAGATCGATGCCGCCGCCGCGTCCCCCGGCAAAGGTCGAAGCACTGACAAAGGCACGATCGCGAGCGATGAAATGGTTCCCTCGCAGATCGATGCCCCGTCCGTCGAGGTCGCCCCAGGTATCGGCGCGGATGGAGGCATTATCTCGAAGGAAGAGGCGATCGCCGCGCGCCCGAATCGCACCACCCCCCAAACCGTCGGCATTCACTGTGGCTTCCCCGGAGAGTTCGATATCGCCAAAGTCCCGGACTCCCTCATATCCAACGGCAAAACCGGTAGCGGTGGGAGTTAAGGAGACGATATCGGGGCTGGCGATGCTGCCGAGTTCGATCGTCGGATGTTCGGTTCTTAACTCCTCGGAGGTCTCGAATAAAGAACTCAGATGCCCGCCTTCGAGGTGAATGTCTCCCCCGAGAAGCGTGATATTATGTCCGGGGCGGACTTCCAAACCCACTGAACTCGGTAGGGGAACGGGAGAATCGGTCGGATGGGACACAACGCTCGGGGCAACCGATCGATTGACGATCGCGCCGGGGGAATCTCCAAATTGCAAACCCACCGGAACGTTGACCGTCAGGAGAGGAGAAGCATTTGGTTCGGTGGCACTGAAGGCGCGATCGCCTTCAAACACCAGACTCTCGGCAGTGGTGGCAAAAAACGAACCGCCGATATCGAGTTGGGCGTTGGGCCCGAAAATAATGCCGTTGGGATTCATCAGAAACAAGTTCGCCGTGCCGTTGGCGCGAATCAGACCGTCGATGTCCGAGATCGAACCCCCAGTAACGCGACTGAAAATATTTTCGACGATCGCGGCGTTGTTAAAATGAGCCTCGAACCCCGTCGGGATGTCAAAGCGATCGAAACTGTGGAACAAACTGCTGCCAGCAGCCGTACCTCCCTCGATAATCAAGGTCTCGCCATCGGGAGTGACGATCGAATTGACCGGCAAGGTCGCATCGGGAACGACTTGGGCGGCCACCGGGAACGCGATAATCGACGCAATGGGTAAGAGAGGGTAAAGTCTGAGTGTTCTCCTGAGTGGGGGTGGGAAACGCGGGTCATGATGCATCTGAAACCTTCCGAGAATAAAGTAGCCCCGCAGTTCGATCGAATTGCGAGGAATGTAGGTCTAAACGCGAGCTTAAAAAGCTTCTTGCATCGACCTTCGAGACAGTTGCTTGCGTGGGAAATTGGCCGTGTCTGAATCGAGATGGCTCGGGCATTCGAGTAATCCCTCGTCCGTTGGCAGTGGAGTGAGAGCGATTAATTCGATTTTGCCATCGGCACGGCGCACCCATCCCGTGGCTTCGACCAAAGGAAAGGAACCCGAAGCCGAGGAGTCTGCATCGACGATCGCCGAGTCTCCAAAATTTCGCCAGTCTCGAGAGTCAGACCAACTCGGGGTTTGTCGCAAGGTAACGGTCGGATCTTCGGGCAAACCCCCAGACCCGACAACGCTAAAGGTACTGCCCGCAACAGCCGCACAGCCCGAAACAATCCGATCGCCCTGCTGCAAAGGTCGATCGGGTAAGTTGACCAATTTGTTGCTGGGGTTAACTTCTGGCGTTTGGATGGCAACGATGCCATCGACCCCGATTTGAGAGCTGGCGCTAATTTGGCTATCTGGCGCTAGAAAGATACCTTGCGTCAAGATTTGGATATTCCCTCCTGCTCCCTCGAAGGCATTGGCATCGATCGAACTGCCATTGAGGAGGGCGACTGTCTCGGCCGACAGCATAATATTGCCCCCATCGCCGCCCCCAATTTGCGCGCTTCCGGCTTGCGTGGAGAGGCTGCTACGGTTTCGCAATACTAAAGAACCCGAGAGATCGACGGTAATATTTCCGCCGCGATCGAGGAGACTCGTTGCGGTCACTTCGCTGCCATCGATGGATAAATTTTCGGCTTCGATGGTAACGTTGCCCGAATTTCCCGAGGGTTGGGGAGGCGTGCCAAATGCCTGTCGAAAAGCTTCATCGGCAGCGAGTGCCGAAGATGAGATCGTACTTCCGGAGACCGACCCAGTTCCGGCTATCTCAATGGTTTCGGTCGATCGAATGCGAATGCTACCCGCATCTCCCATCCCGAAAGTATTGCTGTTAATCTGAGCGCCGCCACCCACGGAAATGCGATCGGCTTCGAGGGTAATATTGCCCCCCCGACCGGACACCGTGGACGCGCCGATAATCCCTTCTGTCTCCAGGGCGATCGAGCCTGCCCTTACGTCGAGATTGCCCGATTCCCCAACTCCCGTCCCGCGTACGCCGATTTCCGCCCCGTGGCTCACCCGCAACTGCCCTGTTTGAATCCTCAAGTCTCCGGCCCGTCCGCTGCTGCTGGTATTTGATTCGATACTGCTCGGCAAAATCCCATCGCCGATAATCCCAAAGGAAACCGATTCGACTGCCGGATCGACCCCGATGGCAAAACCGCTAACGTCCACGGATTCCGTCGCTTCGATCGTCAAATTGCCCGCTGCCCCCGCTCCTCCGGTTGCCGCCGAGACTTGCGCCCCATCCCGAACGCTCAGCCGCCGAGTCGCGACCCGCAAATCCCCAGCCTCCGCATCTCCCTCCCGTCCGGGAACGGTGAGTAAGGCGGCAGAGGTATACAAACCGCTGGCGGCCGTGCCATCGGGGGAGATACCGCTCAATTCGACGGATTCGGTGGCATTCACCTCTAAGCTGCCCCCCTGCCCCCTTCCCGATGACGATGCTGAGACCTGCGCGCCATCGGCAACAATCAGGCGATCGACCTCTAACAGAGAGTTTCCGGCATTCCCTCGCCCCAACGTGGCACTGAACGCACCGCTGGGAACGGGCGCGCCTGCGGGGGTTCCTTGTAATTGGGCCGTTCCGGCGCGAACGGTTAAATTGCCGCCGTTTCCGGAGCTGTTCGCGCTCGGGGTGGTGCTGAGGACCGATCCGTTGAGGATTTGCAGCAGGGGCGCGCTGACTTCCAAATCGCCCGCATTGCCCGTTCCGGCGGTTCCGGTGACGGCGAGGGAACCGTCGGTGAATACGGCAGAGGTGGTGGCATTAAAGCTGAGATTGCCTCCCGTTCCGTCGAGAAATGCGGAGGTGAGAACGTTGACCCCCTGGCCCAGGCGGAGGCGATCGCTCGTCAGGGTGATATCTCCGGCGCGGCCGCTGCCCAGACTCAAGCTAAATAAGCCGTCGCTTAAGGAAAAAGGATCGAAGGTGCCGCTGACTAACTCGCCGACGGTTCTCAAGGGAGTGGTTCCCACCAGCTCGATCGAATCGACCGCATCGATGGTAATCCCGCCAGATGCCCCCGAACCGAAGGTTGCGGTGGAAATAAAGGCGCGATCGTTCAGTTGAAATCGATCGGCGCGAATCGAGATTCCTCGACCGTCGAACTCGCCAAAGGTATCGGCGGCTAAACTCGCTCCCGAATCGATCGTCACGTTTGCCCCATACAACTCGATGCGTCCGCCGCCCAAACCGCCTGCATCGACCGTTGCCCCATCCCAGAGGGCAATCCGACCGAAGTCTCGAATCTCGTCGGAGCCGATCGCCCAGCCGACAGGAGTTGGGGTTAAGCTCGCCCGATCGGCACTCGCCACGCTGCCAAGATAAATGTTGCCGCCAAACGCGCTCAAATTTCCGCCATCCAAGCGAATCTCTCCCCCGACGAAAGCGAGGGTTTCTCCGGGGGGAACTTCGAGTCCGGCCGGGGTGGGAAGGAGAGTTTCGGGAATTGTCCCAGCCAGGGAACTTTCGGCAACCGATCGATTGACGATCGCACCTGGAGTCGGACCGAATTGAAGACCGATGGGAACTCGAATGGTGAGTAGAGATCCGGTGGCGGGATTTGTCGCGCTGAAAGTACTCCCATCTTCAAACACGATACTCTCGGCAGTCGTCGCCACAAAGGAACCGCCAATGTTGAGTCGGGCGTTAGCACCGAAAATCATGCCGTTGGGATTCATCAGAAACAGGTTCGCCGTGCCGTTGGCGCGAATTAAGCCGTCGATGTTGGAAATGTCATCTCCAGTGACGCGACTGAAAATCGTATCGATATTGGCAGCGTTGTTAAAATAGGCCTCGAACCCCGTGGGGATGTCAAAGCGATCGAAACTGTGAAATAAGTTTTCCCCAGCGGCAGTGCCCCCACCGACGGTCAAGATGTTGCCCTCGGGGGTGACGATCGAATTTTCGGGTAATGTGGCATCTGGAACGATTTGCGCGACAACTCGAACGGGGCACAACATCCCACCTAGAAGTAGGCAAACAAACAAAAAGTCATCGCTCATGGTTAGTTCGGGGTGACAAGCTCGTATGGTTTGCGCGGACGGGTCTTATCGTCATCACACCCTCTTCACCCTCCATTTTCGAGCGGGCGATCGCGATTGAGACTCGCACATCGAGCGCTCCGATCGATATCTGATGCTCGAACGGCGGCGACTAATTCGACTCTTCCATCTTGTCGGCGTACCCACCCTGTTGCTTCGACCAAAGATTCCCGTTCGGTTTCTGTGTTGACGTTCGCAGAGCGCACCGAACCCCGATCCTCTAAATCCCGCCAGTCTCTCGCATCAGACCAACTTTGCCGTTCTTGCAAAACCGTAGTGGGATCGTCGGGCAGTCCGCCCCGTCCGACTTCGACAAATCGATTTCCTCGCTCGCTGCCGCACCCGCGAGCGAGCAGGAGATCGGGGTCGATGGGATTCTCGGCCAGTTCCACCAATCCCGCCTGGGGTTCGATCTCGGGGGTTTGAATTTCGACTACACCGTTAAATTCTATACCCCGTTCGGAGGTCGCCGTGATGTCGCTTTCGGGAGTCGTCATTTCTCGAAAGGCGATGCCGAAGACTCCTCGAGCGGCGATCTGAACGCGACCCCCCGTACCTTGACCGGCGTTGGCGGAGATATCGCTGTTTTCCAAGGCAAGGAGGATCGGGGTGTCGATGGTAATGTTGCCGCCGTTTCCCGTGCCGCCCGCCGTAGCGGAAATTTGAGCGTTCTGGCGCATCTCTAACGAGTTTCTCGCTTGCAGGTTGAGATTGCCCCCTTCTCCCGACTGCGTGGTGGCGACAATTCCACCGCGATTTTCTAGCTGAATGTCGTCGGCGACCGCCGAGAGGGTTCCCGCATTCCCGGAACCGTCATTGCGGACATTGAGCAAACCGCCATCGAGTACCCGAATCGCCGGAGAGCGAATTGTGACGTTGCCTGAATCTCCGCTGGGAAGAGGGGGCAATCCGAATAGCACTTGGAAGGCTGCATTGACTGGAATGGCAGCAGAATCGATGAGGCTGGGTTCGATCGAGTTGGGTACGGTTCCGCTGACCTCCACGAATTCCGAGGCTTCGATCTCGACGTTGCCCCCGGAGCCACTGGCAACGGTAGACGAACCCACTCGACCGCCGTCGCGCAGGATTAGCCTGGGGGCATTGACCCTCACGTTTCCGGCATTGCCAACCCCCAAGGTGGGGGCATTGATAGAACTCGAACTCAGGAAGAACGGCTCGACACCGATGAGTTCGATCGATTCGGTTGCATTGACGCTCGTATCGCCACCCCGCCCCGTTCCCAGGGTCGAACTGCTGATATTTCCGCCATCGAGCAACCGCAATTGTCCCGTTGATAGGACGATATCTCCCGATCGAGCCGTTGTTAAGGTTGACGTGGAAATCCCGCTGGTGAGTGCGGGGTTCCCCGACGCAAACCCAATTAAATCGATGGCAGTCGGCGCGTCGATCTCGATCTTGCCTCCAGCCCCCAAACCGAACGCTGCCGTGGCGATCAGACCCCCATCGCGCACGACTAACTGCGGGGTAACAATTTCAACATCGCCGCCTCGTCCAGATCCTAAGTTTTGATTGCCGAGCGAACTGCGAACGACCAAGTCTGGAGCGGTTCCGATCGCTTCGACCGATTCGGAAGCGAGAATGCGAATACTCCCGGCCGGTTGCGAGCCGCGATGTTCGGAAAAAATCACCGCACCGCCTTCGAGGCTCAAGCGTCGGCCTCGAACTTGAATCGAACCGCTCGGATCGCCGCTAATATCAACTAGAGCGGCTCGATCGAGGCGAATTTCACCCAATTCTGACATGGGGGAGTTTTCGGCGATCGTCCATTGTCCGCTCTCCTGGCTTAAAGATACCTGGCCGCCTGCCACCGATTGCAGTTCGATCCGACCGGACTCGGCACTCAAAATTCCCCCCGATAGGCTCAGATCTCCCCCCACCAAGGCGAGGGTATTTCCCGGACGAACCCGCAAACCCGCATCGCTTGCCTCAACGATGAAGGGGGACAAGATTGACGATTGGCTAATGTTGTGACCGCCACCTTCCACGCGAATGCTGCCGGGATTGGAACCTAACTGTAAGCCAATTGGAACGCTCACCATCAGTAAGGGGTTAGCTGTGGGTTGACTGGCACTGAAGGTGCTGCCATCTTCAAACACTACACTCTCGGCCGTACTGCCAAAAAACGACCCACCGATGTCGAGTCGGGCGTTCGGACCGAAAATCATGCCGTTGGGATTCATCAGAAATAGGTTTGCCGTGCCGTTGGCGCGAATTAAACCGTCGATTTCGGAAATAGCATCTCCAGTGACGCGACTGAAAATATTTTCGATATTGGCAGCATTATTAAAAAACGCCTCGAACCCCGTCGGGACCTCAAAGCGATCGAAACTGTGAAATAAACTCCCGCCAGCACTCGTTCCGCCATCGATGGTTAACGTATTGCTCTCGGGGGTGACAATCGAATTTTCGGGTAACGTCCCATCCGGAAGGATTTGAGCGATCGCCGGAACGGGCGCAACAGCCGAACCCAGCAGCAGGCAAACGAGAAAAAAGTTATCGCTCATGGTATTAACTGCGCATCGTTAGTAACAAGTTAAGCGGGTGTGCTGCTCGTTCGAGGGAACGGGAGTTGGGTTTGAGCGTTTGCCCCTCACAAGAGAGCGTCTCAATTTCCTTCTCGATTCCCATACTTCCCGATTCCTATACTTCCCGAGTAGCATGGTGACGCGATCGCAACCGCGCGCTTTAAGCTCGGACATACGGTAAAGGCGAGAAGGGGAAGCATGGCCAGAAGAATGCCAGTGTGAGATTAATCTTATATGAATCTGTCCGAACTGAAGTGGCGACTGCTATCAATCGGGGGCTTGACAAACGAACGTAGTAGTGATTTGTTATCAGTTTATTGACACGACTGAAGAAATAAGTCTTATCCATTCCCAATAACTGAAAATGTTTAACGTAAAAGAGCGCGAACTGCTATAACGTGTTACTCATGCCCATACCGATGCATTGAGGTTCGGAGATCGTGTAAAGCGATCGGCGATGAAGGTCAACGTGTTTGCGGGCGGATCTAACAGTCAGAATTTTGAAGCTGGGACAGATCGGAGGTTGGAGCGACTAACTCGACGGTACCATTCCCTCGACGAACCCAGCCCGTGGCTTCGACAAAGGAGGAGCGATCGGAATTCGGCATGACGATCGCTTCGTCGGTTTTATCTTCATCTAAATTTCGCCAATCGCGGATATCGGACCAGCTGGCTCTTTCTCGTAGGGCGTACGTCGGATCTTCGGGCAATCCTCCCCGACCGAGAACAACAAAGCGATTGCCGCGATCGGCCGCGCAACCTCGAGCAATTTGACTGGTAGGGTCGGTGGTGTCTTGGGGCAATTGTACCAGTCCCGCCGCCGGATCGACACCGGGTCGGCGAATCTCGATGGTACCATCGACTCCCAGCCTCGAACTAGCAGTAATTTGACGGACTGACGACTGGAAAATCCCTCGGGTGAGGATTTCGATATTGCCACCCGCACCGGCTGCGGCGTTCGCGACGATCGCGCTGTTGTCGAGGAGGGCGATCGTGTCGGCTTCGAGGGTTAAATTGCCCCCGTCTCCTAAATTTCCGAAGGCTTCGGCGGTGATTTGACTCCTCCCGCGCAATTGCAAGTCGTCGCGGATGTTGAGGGTAATGTTGCCCCCTTGTCCGGAAATGGTCGTCGCATCGATGCTACCGCCGTCTAAAGTAACTGTCGTGGCGCTCAGTTGTAATTCTCCAGCATTCCCCGTCCCTTGGTGTCCGATGCCGATTTCTCCCCCGTCGAAGACGACGAGGCGATCGGTGTCGATGGTGAGTTCTCCGGTATCTCCGGTGGGCCGCTCGGGTAAGAAGAAAATCTCTCGTAGGGATTCGTTGCTAAGGGAGGCATTTGCAGAGATAGACGCAGCAGTACCATCGGGCGATCGCCCCCCCACAATAACTTCCTCGCTAACGTTGAAGATCGTCCGACCCGCATCCCCAACGGCCTGAGTTGAAGAATTGACGAGTCCGCCATCGAGAACTCGCAATCGCGGCGTATCGATGGTGGTCGTCCCGCCATCCCCAAAGCCCAGAGTTGCCGTACCGATCCGGCTGGGGGCAAAGACGATCGGCTCGACTCCGCGCACTTCGATCGATTCGGAAGCGACGATATTCAAGTTGCCGCCGTTCCCGGTTCCCCCACCCGGTAGGGGTTCTCTGAGTTCCGTGGTGGAGAGCAACACGTCTGAGGAAACCGTGCCTCCCTCTGCTAAAACGAGGGTTCCCGTTGCCAGGTCTACATCCCCAGCATCTCCCGCGCCGAAAGTCACGCTCGAGATTGCACTTGAGTTTCCCCGCGCTAGGGAGGGCGCACCGATAACTTCTACCACCTCGGCACGGACGCGGATATCTCCGGCATCTCCCGTTCCCGCACCCGGAAGCACCCCGATGAAGGGAACGACAACCACGGATGAGATTTTCCCTCCCTCACTCAGATGAATCCGGGGGGCAGTGACATCGAGGCTTCCCCCATCCCCCGTCCCCAACACCTGGGTGACAATGCCGCTGAAAATTGCGGGAAATGTGGGATTGACCCCGACGGCGGAAATCGATTCAGAGGCGCGAACGGTAATATTACCGCCTAAACTGGCATTTTGAACGTTCGATTGAATCGCCCCGCCATCAGTAAAATTGATGGAGATCGCCGATACATCCAGATCGCCCCCTGGCGTACTTCCCAAGCTGGTAGTGATAATACCGCTCGGGAGAAAGCTATTGAAAGGGTTCGCGCCGATCGCACTCAGATTATCTGCTGCGACCGTCACGTTGCCGGAACGACCGCTCGAACCGGGTGCGGCGACGGTTTCGATTTGTCCGCCGCCAAGCAAGGTCATATTTCCCGTCCTCAAGTCGATCGCGCCGCTATCTCCGCTACCAACCGTCAGGGTCGAAATTCGGCTATTGGGGTTATTGCTTGGGTCTTGGAGATCGGGTATGCCAATGCCTTCAATCCGGACCGATTCGCGGGCGATCGCCCTAATTTCTCCCCCACCTCCCGCGCCGAGGGTTTGGCTTTGAATGAGTCCCCCATCGCGAACGGTTAGTCGATCGGTGTCAAGGTCGATCGAACTGCCGCTTCCTGTCGCTTCGGGAGTGACCTGACTCAACACGCTCGCCCCAAATCCGATGTCGAGGTTTTGGGCACTCAGGGAAATCTCCCCCCCCGCATTTTGCCCCAGGGTGCGCGCGACGATCTGCGATTCCTCTACGATGACATTGCCCCCGCGAATGCCGATACCGCTGCCTGGATTGTCCAATAATGCCAAGTATTCGAGGGAAGAACCCCCAAGAATTTGAATCTCTCGCAAATTCTCGACCCCATTACCGTTCAACCGCCAGGTGGGGGTGGGATTTGCTGGGGAAAATGGCGCAACTAAGCCCACGCGACCGCTGGCGGCACTGCCAATTTCCAAACGTCCGGAGTTGACGCTTGCGGTTGCACCGCGAAATGTCACGTTTCCCCCCACCAAGGCAAGGGTTTGAGTGACTCCAACGGTCAATCCCCCAGTGGGAAATCCCTCACTGGGAGGGTTGCCTGCCACTGGGGTTCCTTCGACGCGAATCGAACCGGGATCGGGACCCAATTGCAAGCCGATGGGGACGCTCACCGTCAACAGGGGTTCGATCGCCGGTTCCGTGGCGCTGAAGCTGCGACCATCTGCAAACACTACGCTCTCGGCGGTACTGCCGAAGAACGACCCGCCGATATCGAGTTGAGCGTTGGGTCCGAAAATGATGCCGTTGGGATTGAGAAGAAACAAGTTAGCCGTCCCGTTGGCGCGAATCAAACCGTCGATTTCGGAAATAGCATCTCCGGTGACGCGACCGAAAATATTATCGATGTTGGCGGCGTTATTAAAAAATGCCTCAAACCCCGTGGGTAGGTTAAAGCGATCGAAACTGTGAAATAAATTGTCTCCCGCTGCCGTGCCCCCATCAATGACAAATCGATCGCCCTCGGGAGTGACGATCGAATCGATGGGTAGGGTGGCATCCGGAACGATTTGAGCGGTGGCTGGCGAGAACGCACCTAGGGAGATCGACAAAATCGTATATCGAATCGCCCACCTGAAATCTAGTTTTATCACGATCGAAAATAATAATTAAATCGATAGATAAATCGACGTTTTTTACGTTAAATGGATATTCATTAATACCCGATACAAACGAGCTTATAATCTGGAAATAAAATAGACAATCGCCGTTTAAAGTATGAGTATTTAAGGATTCTATTATCTGGTTTCGTTCGAGGTCGATCTAGCTTTTTTGTTTTAAGTTATTACGTTTCTCATTCTCATGAGGTACAAAAAATGTAGGTTAGTGGTTTAGCTAAAAACTATACCCCCAAAGATCGATTTAAAAAAAACGCCCTCGCGGATACGAGAACTGCTATAAGCCTCGATATTTTCAGAAAATAGAATTGATTCAGATACCCAAAAAGTGGTTGATTTGAATGAGATTTTGAGAGGTCTTCCCTATATTTTAGCGAACTTTAGTCGGGGAGGAAACTTTAAATTATCTGTCAGCTTCTCCCCCCAAGCCAGCCGATATCAACCGGAATAGGACTGACCGATGCGATCGACGAAAACATTTTCCGAGAGAGGTAAGCGACCGGGATCGAGACGAGGTTCGGCGGCATAGCCGACGGGAACCAGAACGGCGATCGCTAAATCAGGATCGTCAGCCGCCCCAATAACGGCTTTGACTTTATCTTCGATCCAGCCATTCATAAAACAGGTGGCTAACCCCAAACTTTCGGCCGCCAGCACCAAATGTGTCGCCGCAATCGTCGCATCTTTGACCGCGTACTCGCGAGTTTTATCTCCCAATCCGGTTTGAAATTGGGGGACGGCGGCTTTAAAGTATGCGATGGTTTCTTCAGACCAAGCCCCATTCTCGCGGGCGGTCTCGTAAATGGGCGTTTGGTCTTTTTTCCAAGCAGCCGCATCTGCCCCAAAAACAAATGTGACGGGGGCTTGCACGATTTGCTCTTGGTTGAAAGCCGCCTCTGCGAGTGCCATGCGTTGGGCCTCTTCTTGGACTAATACGATGCGCCAATCTTGGAGATTCCAGCTACTCGGGGCCGCCACGGTCAGTTCGACCAATTGTTGCAGTAATTCCGGGGCGATCGGATCGGATTTGAAAGTTTTAATGGAACGACGCTGGCGAATAGCCGTGGGAACGTCTAGGGGATGAGTACTCATGGAATGTTGGGGCGATCGATTATCGTTATGTTGGCTGGTGCGAGCATCTTGCCCGTATCCTTGTTGAATTTTCCCATCATGTTGGCGATCGGCGATCGCAATTTAGCACCGATTTTAAGCGCCACGCCCAGACTGCCGCCAGCAGGGTCAGCACGCCAGCGACCCAAAATGGGGTTGCGTAACCCAGACTGACCAGCACACCCGCCACCGCAGGACCGAAGGCATTAGAAATACTCAAGTACGAAGCATTGATACCCTGGATTTCTCCTTGTTCTCGAGGGCTGCTGTTGGCCGACAAAATCGCCGAAATTAACGGCATGGGAAATGAGTTGGCGATTCCCAAAAAACAAATCGAACCGAGAAAAATCGGCAGGACGGGAAACGCGGGGAGTGCCAGAAAGACTAATCCCCGAACGGCAATCGCCACGCACAGAACGTTCGCGAGATCGAAGCGTTTGGTAATCGGTCCGACGGCAAAAATTTGGGTAAAAACGCCGACAATCCCGACTAGCATAAAAATGGCGGCGAGATTTTTCGCATTGCCATCAAGGACATTTAAGAAAAAGGGTTGAAACGCGAAGGTGAAAATCGTAAACGTAAATCCGCTCGCAAAGGTGAGTCGAAACACGCGACCGAGTTTTGGGTGGTTGACCGATTGGAGAATTTTGCCCAAACCGAATAGTTTCCAACTCAATTGAAACGGTTCTCGCGTCTTGAGGGTTTCGGGCAACTGGAATATCGTCAGTACCGTAGCAACAGTGGCGATCGCCCCTCCCGCCAAAAAACTCATCCCCAAAGGAGATATTCCCGGAAAGGTGGGCAAAGTTTGGGCGAAGTAGCTAATTGCCGGACCGGTGACAAAACCCAAGCGCAACGCCGCATCGAACAAACCAAAGGCTTTCGCCCGATCGGCTGGGGTCGTCGTATCGGCGATAACGGCTTGGGCGATCGACATGTTTCCCCCAGTCAAACCATCCAAAATGCGAGCGAAAAACAGCCATCCCGCTGCCGGGGCAACACTGGCGAGGAGACTGGCCAATACCGTTCCCAAAAGACTGGCAACGAGCAAGGGTTTGCGTCCGAACACATCGGAAAGACGACCGAGAACGGGGGTGGCAATAAATTGGGCGATCGCGTAGACCGTCGTCAGCAAACTGGCTTGAAAGTCGCTCAGTCCGAATTCTCGGGCGTAGGGATAGAGGATGGGGATGATGATGGTGAAGCTAACGGAGTTGATAAAAGCGATCGAGGCGACGATCCAGAATTTGAGCGGTAAGTCGAATTGAGGCAAGCGGTTTTTGAAGCTCATAAATGTTGTTCGTCGTCATGGATGGGGAACGGGGAACGGGGAATGGGGAACGGGGACAAGAGAGCAGGGGAAGCTGGGGAGGCAGGGGAAGCTGGGGAAGTT
>JAXHUC010000156.1:0-14912 GCA_034189805.1 Cyanobacteriota bacterium | reverse complement strand
GCTTCGACTCCGGGTGCCTTGGTTTTCGTATAACCCATCTCACTCGACGCATCAATCCCTCGCCAACGACTCAACCCATTGGCGAGGAATTGTTTGTCATAGCTGAGTTTCGTAAGACTTAGAGCAGTTCGCACTGGTATGGTTACAAATGTTCAGTCATGGGGAACGGAAAACAGGGAATGGGGAATGGGGAATGGTGTGTTATTTCCCGGCACATCCCCAACTTAGATGGGAATCAACCCTTGCACAACCGGATGAGAGCGTCCTTCGGGAAAATGCAAGACACCGATAGTTCCCGGCTCGCTCGAGATCGACGAACTGCCGCACAGTTTTTGCAAATAAGTGGAGATGGTCGCTTGAGGGGCGATCGCCAAACCCGTCACCAACGTGGGCTTTTGAGATTTACCGGGCTGAGGACGGGACTTTATCACCTGCGCCCAATTCCACACGATGTCATCGCGCAATACTGGTAAGTGTACCGTCGATGGATGGGTTTCCAGGAAAGATTCCGCCAGTTGAGTCGATCGATTTAAATCGGTACTGAGGACGACATCTGGAGATTGGGGCGACAACAACCGAGAAATTTGCCGGACTTGCCAATGACTCGTCTGTGCGGGTAAGAGCAACAGGCGCAAACCGGACTTACCGTTTTTGAGTTTGGGCAAATTTTTCCCCAGATGGGTGGTCAAGTTTAATGCTCGGATGCGAGCGAGTTGGCTGGTATCACCGGGAAACTGAAGCACGCTCACCCCACAATTGCACTGCTGCAAGTTGTGATAGCGATCGATCCCCATTCCCAGTGCCGTCGCCATCAGCGCCCGGTTAGTTCCCCCGTGAGCAACCACCACCACCGTTTCTCCCTGATGCCGGGGTAATATCTCTTGCCAAAACGTTTCGGCGCGTCGATACAGTTCCACCACCGGTTTGGTTCCTGTCGGAGTTTCAAATTCGTCAGGGCGTTCTTGCCAGCAACGATACTCTCGGGGAAAATTTTCCCGTACGTACTGATAGGTTAATCCTTCCCAAGAAGACATATCGACTTCTTCGAGGTGCTGACTCACTTGCACGGATGTTAACCGTTGGCGGCTGTGACCCCAAGCTGAGACGATTTTGTGGGTGGTTTGCCGAGTTCGCTGGAGGGGACTAGTGTAGATCTTGCGGATGGGATGTGACGAAGCGAGTTTCTGGATTTGACTCAGAAAAGCCCCCGTCCGATAGGCATCTTCAAGTCCCTTTTGGGTTAACACCGATTCATCGCACCGTCCTTGATAGCGTCCCTGTTCGTTATAGGTACTGCGACCGTGGCGGACTAAAATGACCTGAGTGGCGATCGCCGATCGAGTTGAAGCGAAACAGTCTGTGTCCCGATTTGAGTTGGATGCGATCGGTGTCGATTGAACTAACATCAATATTCTCCATTTAAAAAACGCGCGAGGATGTCAGTGGAACAGGGCTGGGGACGGGAGGACGCGGTGACGCGGAGAGGCAGAGAAACGGGGGAAATGTGAGAAACGGGAGAATGAATGCAAGATACACAAAATTCTTCCTTGTCTCCCTCACCTCCCCATTCCCTTACCAAGCTTCCTCTAACACTTCGCCACTAACACTTTGGGAACGTAAAGATCGGCATACCGCTCTCCCCTCTCCAGCAACTCCTCGTGGGTGCCGGATTCGTGGATTTGTCCCCCTTCGATGTAGAAGATGCGATCGGCACTGCGGGCGGCTTCTAAGTCGTGGGTGATTAAAAATGTGGTGCGATCGCGGGTGAGACGTTCGAGGGCTTCGTTCACCAGGGCTTCGCTGTTGTTATCCAAGCCGACGGTGGGTTCGTCGAGAATGACAATGGGTGCTTTGCGAATGGCGGCGCGAGCGATGGCAATGCGCTGGCGCTGTCCTCCCGATAGCGTGGCTCCCCGTTCTCCCAATACCGTGTCGTACCCCTCGGGCAATTCCAGAATAAAATCGTGGGCGTTGGCGAGTTTTGCCGCCGCCATGATTTCCCGATCGCTCGCTCCCAAAGACCCGTAGGCAATGTTATCCCGAACGGTGGCCGCAAACAGAACGCTATCTTGCAAAACAATGCTGATTTGTTGGCGCAGGGACTCGATTTTATAGGCTCGCAAATCGATGCCATCAATGAAAATTTGTCCTTCCCAGGGATCGTACAGGCGCGGTAGCAAGCTGGCGAGGGTGGATTTGCCGCCCCCCGAAGCCCCTACCAACGCGATCCGCTCTCCCTGTTCGACGGTAAAGTTGAGTCCGTCGAGCACTTTCTGGTCTGGTTCGTAGCCGAAGCTCACCCGGCGGAACTCCACCCCACCCCGGAATGGGGGAGCTTCCATCGCCCCTCGGGCATTGCGAATTTCCGGTACGATATCGAACAAATCCAAAATTCGTTCCCCCGAGGCGATTGCTTTGGCAATTTGCCCGGTATACTTGGCCAACTGGCGCATGGGTTTGAAAGCCATTTTGAGGTAGGAAATAAACACCAGCAAATCGCCGGGTGTCACGCTCCCCAGGCGTACCAACTGCACCCCGCGCCAGAGAACTAGCGCCGTCGCCACCGACACGAGGACTTCCACCGTCCGTTCCTGTCCCGCGCGCAATTTTTGCGCTTTCGCCCCTTCCTTGAGGCTCTGTTTGTTTTGGCGAGCGAAGGCCGTTTCGAGCATTCCTTGTAACGAGAGCGCTTGCACCACCTTAATCGCGCCGATGGCTTCGGCTGCGGTGGCCGCCATTGCCCCCTCCCGTTTGCGCTGCTTGCGGGCTACTCCGTTAATCTCGCGAGACATCGTTGCTGTGGTGATCAGAAACAGAGGGAAAATGGCGATCGCAATTAAAGCTAACTCTCCATTCACCCAAAACATCACCCCGATCATTCCCACCATCGTCAGCAGGTTGGTCAGCAGAGGCAGGGCCGCCACCACCGTCACTTCCCGCAACCGTTCGATATCGTAGGTGACGCGGGTCATCAAATCGCCGCTTTTGGCTTGAGAGTGAAACGCCAGGGAAAGGCGCTGGATGTGGGAGTAGAGCTGACTGCGGATGTCCGTCATCACCCGAGTGGCCGCCACGGCCATGCCGACAGTACTCAGGTAAGCGCAGAATCCGCGTGCAGTGGCAACGAGAACCATTGCCACCGCCAAGAGCGTCAGCAATCCCGTCACGCCGAACCGTTCCCAGCCGAAAAATTCAATTTCACTGCGATCGAATCCCGTCACCAAGATGCGATCGAAAATGAACTTCAGCGGCCAGGGTTCGAGGAGGCGGAACCCCGTTTCTGCAAGCAGTGCCACAAACGCACCAGTCATTAACCAACCCTGTTGGCGCAGGTGGGGAGCGAATTTATACAAAATGCGACCGAGACCCGGTAGCGCGTGCTTGAGGTTTTTTGGACGAGGCATTGTTCGTTATCCGTAACCAGTGAATTCTCAGTTGAGTGTGAGGTAACGGGAGAAGCCCAAGCAGGGGGGAAGCGAACTTCAGCCGTTTTCCTAACCCCTGAAGCTTCCGACGCTCCCAAAGCGCTGCTACTTCTGTTCGACTAACGTCTGATGGCGGTGAGTAATATAGCGATTGAGGGGGCGTTCGGCACGAATCACCAGTTGTTCGAGCCAGGGAATGGTCTTGCCGAAACTGATGCGACGAATCGAGGGTTTGAGGAAAGCGTTGTGGCGGCGATAACCCAAGCGGCGATAGCGTTTTTGGAAGTATTTATCTTTCTTGGTCAAATTCCACTTTTTGCGGAAGTGCTTGAGGCTCCTTTCTTCCCACTCATCGCTCCAGCGCAACATGAAGAAAGGAAGGTCGCTCCACTCGAAGCCCGAATCGGGAACGTAGGTTACCACAGAATCCGGCTCGCAGAAAATTGTTCCTCCAGCTTGGGTGACGTTCAAACAAAAATCCGTATGCTCGCGCGTATTGAGCAGTTCTTCATCCAAAGCCCCGATTTCGAGGAAAATGCTTTGGCGCACCAGAACGCAGTGGAATTCAGCAAACTCGCATTGCTGGCGATGCAGCTTTTCTCGAACTTCGGCAACGGGACGGTTGACGAAGTAGTGCTTTTCGTGGATTTTACGCTTGGTGGTCTCGCCATTCACTTCCAGGACGATGCGCGCTTCGCCACCGGCGAGGTGAATTTTTTGGTGGAGGTTTTTACCGATGCAGGTGAGGGGACAAACGACGGTGGCGGTTTCTTCATCGGCGCAGGAGACCAATTTTTCCAGCCAACCGGGAGTCACGCTCACGTCGTTATCGACAAAGACAACGTATTCCGATTCGGGTTTAACGTGCTGCAAACCGATATTGCGTGCCTGATTGGGAGCCAAGTAGCGATCGGTCCGCACCAGCTCGAATCCCCGTTCTCGCGCTTGGGTTTCCAGATACCGGCGCACCGGTGCGGGAGAGTTGCCATCGACGTATACAAGAGAGAACGGATAGCGAGTATTCTCGTAAATGCTCTCGAGATTTTGTTGCGTGTAGCTAAAGCGTTCTCTCGGGGAAATCACTAGGGTTACACGTGCAGAAGTCATGGGATCTGTCTCCTAAATACGGTTAGACGAATTCAGAAATTTTGAGTGGTTTGGGTCGGATGTCAAGGAATCTGTTAATGCAAATGAGATAAGTGGGTGGAGAACCCAGAAGAGAAAATGTTGAATGCGCGGATCGTGGATGTTCGAGCTTGCATTCTCTCCCCCAGCTCTGTTGCCTTAACTCAACGCACTGAGGGCGGGGGTTGCAATGTTGTTGTTAGACCAGACCGTGGGGGCGCTGCGACTGAGGACTCGCTCGTAAACATCGCTCCAGTTTTGCCGTTCCACTTCCGGGGCGAGTTGTTCGAGGACTTTGCATTGCGCGGCTTTACCCATTTCCTGCCGCCGTTCGGGGTTGCGGTGGAATTCGCGGATGGCTTGACGGATGGCTTTGGCATCAGCCGGGGGAACTAAGAGGCTATCGACCCCATCTTCGAGGATGTCCCCGATCGCATCGACGGTAGAACCGAGGATGGCTTTTCCCGCGAGCATGGCTTCGAGCATGGCATTGGGACAGCCGTCGTGAATGGAGGGAATGGCGAAGACATCGATGTGCGGCAAGTAACCGAGGGCTTCCACTCGCGGTAAGATGCCCGTGACGGCAATGCGATCGGCAATGCCGCTATGCGCCACCACCTCCAGCCAGTATTCCCGCTCTTTGGGGACGAAATCGCCAATCAGCAGCAGGGTAAATTCCAGCTCGTCTTTGAGAGACGCGCAGGCATCGATCAGGAAATCGATTCCTTTTTTGTCTCGGAAGCGACCCACGGACCCAATGACGAGTCCGCGCAATTCTGGCATATTGGTGGGTTGGGGGATTTGGGCAAAATCGATCGGCACGATCGAATTCCAGAAGCAGGAAGATTTACCGGCAATTTGGGGCACTAAAATCTCGGCCCGACGTTGCAAGTCGCCACTGACGAAGGTCGTCCAATCGGAATTGCCCAGCGTCCAGGAAATCTTAGCGTGCTGCTTGGGGTCGAAGATGTGCTTGTGCAAATCGTTGCCCCGGATGCTATTGATAATCGGGAGGTTGAATTCTTTGGCCAGCATCGTCGTCAGGAAGCCGGTTTCGTTGATGAAAAAGGCGTGGAACAGATCGAACTGATGCTGTTGGTGGAGGATTTTGAGCTGGGCGTAAATTTCGCACAAATAGTCTTGGACGGCGACGAGTTCCGTGCGGATAGCCGCTTTGAGGCGGTGAACGGTAATCCCATCTTGGACGTTGGTTTTGCACCCAGTCCGTTTGGGTTTGTCGGTAATTTTCCGCAGTTTGGAGTGGAAGACGGCAATGTGAACTTCGTAACCCAAACTTTGTAACATCTGGGCGATACGGGCCGCCGATTCGCCCACGCCACCGATATCGGGGGGATATTCCAGGGTCGTTAAGCAAATTTTAGTTTTCATAGCGTCCTAACCGTAATGGCAACTGCTGCATAACAAGTC
Source organism: Cyanobacteriota bacterium (assembly GCA_034189805.1). Lineage (GTDB taxonomy): Bacteria > Cyanobacteriota > Cyanobacteriia > Cyanobacteriales > Geitlerinemataceae > Zarconia. Next base: position 8,934 of record JAXHUC010000156.1, on the reverse strand, counting down.
GAAAAAGATTGAGGCCTGTTTTGAAGCCTTAAGCGGCAACCGGAATTTGGCTGGCGAGTTGGCGCAAATATTGAGCGGTCTTCGCTACACCTTCAAAGTCAAATTGTGGCGATGCGGGTTGGTGTTGTAGGTACTCGAGGATTTGTTCGGCGAAGCGTTCCGGTTGCAAATCGTCTGGATGAATGACCCGCACCCGATCGAGTTCGGCGAGTTTTCCGGCGCGGGTGGCTTGTTCGCGATCGTTGTTCCCCTCAAAAGGTAAAATCATCGATCGCACCCCCGTTTTCAAGACATTTAGAGTTGTGTTGTAGCCGGACATACTCACCGATAAATCAGCGCTTTGCATATAAGAAAGTAAATCGGAGGTATAGCGATCGACCGTCAAATTGGGAATGTTTTCGGCTTGTTGTTGCAAGTTCTGCAACAGTTCTTCCGGTGCAAAGGGTCCGGTAAACATTTGGACGTGGTGGGGAACTTTTTCTTGCAACAACGGTGCGGTTGCGGTCATACATTCGAGCAAATTATGTCCGAACCGTCCGCCACCGACGCTAACTAAAATCAGGGGGCGATCGATATTGCGCGCCGGGGTCAGAGGTTGGGTGACGTAACCGGTATAGCGTACTTCGCAGTTGAGATCGCCCACGCGAGAAAAACTGGTTTCGAGGGGAATAAAAGTCGGATCGCCGTGAATCAATAGCAAGTCGAAGTATTTATTCATCAACTTACAAACTTTCTCTTCGTGGCGCTGTTGATTTTGCTTGGTGACCACGATATCTCGCAAGCTACAAACTATTTTAGTTCCAGCAGCTTTTGCCATCTCTAAAAAAGGGATAAGTTCGGGAGAAAAGCGCCGACGACCGAAGGGAAATAGTTCGACAATGACAATATCTGGTTGAAAGTTTTCCAGCAATTCGACAAGTTTTTCTCGGCGAATGTCTTGAACTTCTTCTAAGGTTAAAGATTCATCGACGGCTTTAAGTTCTTGAAATTCCGTATCGGTTTTAATCGCCGGTATCTGAACCACTTTCACTCTATCGGGAAAGGGAAATCCTGCAATTTCCTGACCGCCATTAATAAAGCAAACTTGAAAATCATCCAGCATTCCCCGGACAATTTCCATGCTGCGAATGAGGTGTCCCATTCCCAGAATATGCTGGCAGTAAAACAGGACTTTTTTCATCAACTAACCTCCCCGATTTAAGGATTCGATCGAGCGATCGGCTCGATCCCTTTTCGATTTGAATCTAGGATTTAGTATGAAACCTACCGATGAAGTCGGGGTGAAGTATGAGTGACAGAAGATGAACCTTAGATGAGAGATTTCTAATGTTGCGATTGGGTATTCAGCTCCGAACTGACGTTATTTAAGCTGTTCGATCTGTGCTTGGGCATTATCGTAGCAACTAACCATTCCCCGATCGAGACAAGTGGTGGCCGCTCGTTGAAAATCTTCGATCGCCCCGGCGCGATCGTCCATTTCCCGGCGAATCGTACCGCGATTGAAATACGCCACCCCCAGTTCTGGATTGAGACGGATTGCCTGAGTTTGGTCTTCGATGGCTTTGCGATAGTCTTCTAAATCGGCGTAGGCGAGACCCCTATTGCTGTAGGCCACCGCATCGTGGGGATTGAGGCTGATAGCTTGGGTATAATCCTCGATCGCTTTCTCGATCTGTCCGGTTGCCGTTCGCGCCATCCCTCGATTGCTATAGGCTTTAGCATGGTTGGGACTCAATTCCAAGGCTCGAGTGCAATCCTCGATCGCCCCTTCGTATTCCTGCAAGCTGTAGTTGGCCACGCAGCGATTGCTATAGGCCACCCATGCCTGGGGATCGATTTCCAAGCCTCGAGTACAATCGGCGATCGCTTTTTCGTGTTCTCCCAAATTCAACTGGACGCTGCATCGATTCGTGTAGGCATCGGCATTACCCTCGTCGAGTTCCAGGGTGCGGCTATAGTCTTCGAGCGCTCCGGTATAGTCTCCCACCGCATATCGAGCGCGTCCGCGATTGTAATAGGCCGTGGCATGTTCGGCATCGATGGTAATGGCTTGGGTGTAGTCTGCCATCGCTTTTTGCTTGTCTCCGAGTGCCGAATGCGCCAATCCCCGACTGTGGTAGGCATTCGCATTATCGGCATCGAACAAAATCGTTTGGGTGTAATCGTTAATCGCCGCTTGATAGTCTCCTAAGTCGTAAGCCGCTAGTCCGCGCAGGTAAAACGCCTCTGTATCGTTGGGTGTGAGTTCGATGACCCGATCGAAATCCTCGATCGCCCCTTGAAAATCCTGTAACTCCGAGCGCGCCATGGCTCGATTGTAATAGGCATCGACCTGAGTCGGATCGAGTTCGACCGAACGGGTATAGTCGGCGATCGCGCTTTCTAAGTTACCTAGATCGTAGTAGGCATTACCGCGTTTGTAGTGAGCCGTTGCATCTTCTGGAGCCAGGGCGATCGCCCGATCGAAATCTGCCATCGCCCCAGTTTCATCTCCTTGGGCGATCTTCTCGGTCCCCCGCAGATAGAGTTTCTGAGCGTTGCCGAAACCCGGCAGCATTTTCATCCCCCATCCCCCTCCCACACCCAGGAGTGCTAAAACGAGCGTCCCCCCTGCCAGGATGCGCAGCGTCTTCCCAGAAGGTTTCTTCAATCCAAACGCTCCCCCCGGCTTCGAGCGAGTGAGAACCAACGCTTTCGAGGCATCGGCATTCGCCCTAGAAGCGTCCGGGGATGACGTTTGGGCTAACTCCGCGGCCCGACGGTCGAGGGCATCGAGTACCTCTTGTGCCGATTGATAGCGCGCTCCGGAGGAATACTGCACCATTTTATCGACGATATCGGCCAATTGAGGTTCGACCTCACATCGATCGCGCCAGCAGACCCGACATTCTGCATCTTGGAGTTTGGGCAGACTCTCGGCCGATAAACCCGTTAGCGCTTGCACCGCGATCGTCCCGAGGGCGTACAGATCGCTGTTGTATTGAGGGTTGCCCTGGAATTGCTCCACGGGCATGTAGACGGGGGTTCCGGCGGCAACCGTACGGGTACGATCGCCGTTGGCCAGATTGCCGATTTCTTTGACCGAGCCGAAATCGATCAACACCAAGGCTTTATCGTCTTGACGGCGAATCAAATTCGCGGGTTTGACATCCCGATGGATCGCCCCTTGTTCGTGAACGAAGACTAAAATTTCTAAGACCGATCGCAAAATTTCCACCACTTCCGACGAGGAACGGGGATGACCGGGGACGATTTCATCGGTGAGGGGATAACCGGGAACGAACTCTTTGACTAGATAAAGTTGGTGATTTTCTTCAAAATAGGCGAGCAATTGGGGCAGGCGATCGTGTTTGCCCAATTTCTCCAAGATCTCCGCTTCTTTTTGGAACAGTCGCCGCGCCGTACTCAGAGACTCCACCCCACTTCCATAGGGAAAGAGTTGTTTGACCACACAATGGGGCAAACCCGGACGGTGGGTATCGGCAGCTAAATAGGTCGGACCGAAGGTACCCGAACCGAGCACTTTAATGATGCGATAGCGCTTGTTGAGCAGTTGACCGATGGCGGCCGCTTCTCCGGGGACTTTCGAGCGAGCGTGCGAGATGGAGTTCTGAGAATCGGAGTGGGTCATGGCAGGTCGTTCGATGGCAGAACACAGGAGAAACGCGCGGCTCGTTCGAGAGCGATCGATCCCGCGAATGGGATGGAAACTCATCGGGGAGTTGTCAGTTTGGGTGGGGAAACCTTGGGACGATCTCGACGAACTCGTGAAGACAATCGGCGCGCTCGGCGATTTCGCCAGGAGCGAATGGAGGTCAAGGCAATAACATAGCAACACAGACTGCCGATGAGTCCGCAAACGAAGCACCCAATGAAGAACGAGGCGACAAACTCCCCTTTTAACTCTAACAAAGCCTCCAATGACTGCATACTCTCAGTCGTAAAACTCATTTGGGCACCGAGCAGCCAGACCCCGACGCGAAAATTAAACCAGAACAGGGGAATGTAGGTGAGGGGATTGCTCACCCAAGTCCCTAATGCTGCTGTCAACTTGTGACCCCTCAAGGGAACGGCCAGCAGTACGCCGAGTACTGTCTGAAGACCAAAGAAGGGAAAAAAGCCCGCAAACGTCCCGGCAGCAAAGCCTCGGGCGAGATATTCTGGAGAGGCATTCGTGCGAATCAATCGCCAGTAGTACCATCTTCCATATCTCGTAAAGCGTTTGCCAGTGTAGAGAAGTCGATTTTTGAGGATTCGAGAAAACTGCAATTTCTTTTTGGGGAGTTGAACGACGGGTTCGATCGCCATTGGATATTACGTTGCTATTCGATCGTCGGGTGTCGGGATCTCGTACCTGTATTTTATATAGGTATATACGTAGAAAAAAAGGAAATCGGGAACCGAGCGCTCAAACGCATTTGGTGAAAACCTATTTCATTAATCATAAAGATTAACTCAGAAAAATGTTATACGGATGGAAGCAAGGGGATACGATCGCCGCGATCGCCACGGCGGTGGTTCCCCAACAGGGTAGCGTCGGTATCGTGCGCGTTTCGGGGCCAGCAGCCATCGAAATCGCCAAAACTCTCTTTCAGGCTCCCGGTCGGCAAGTTTGGGAATCTCACCGGATTCTCTACGGTTACGTGCGCCATCCCCAAACCCGACAACTCATCGACGAAGCCTTGCTCCTAATGATGCGAGCGCCGCGATCGTACACCCGAGAAGACATCGTGGAGTTTCACTGCCACGGAGGAATTATCGTCGTCCAGCAGGTGTTGCAGTTGTGTTTGGAGTGCAACGCGCGATTGGCTAGGCCTGGAGAATTTACCCTGCGTGCCTTTGCTAACGGACGGATCGATTTGACCCAAGCCGAAAGTATCGCCGATTTGGTCGGGGCAAAATCCGCTCAAGCCTCCCAATTTGCCCTTTCTGGGTTGCAAGGAAAGCTCGCCGAACCGATTCGCCAATTGCGGGGGCAATGTTTGGATATGTTGGCTGAAATTGAGGCGCGGGTGGATTTTGAGGAAGATTTGCCCCCGCTCGATGAGGCGGGGATCGTTACCCAAGTTGAAAGAGCAATTGCTACGATCGATCGCCTCGAAGCGACGGCCGAAAGTGGGGAATTGTTGCGAACGGGCCTGAAAGTGGCGATCGTCGGGCAACCCAACGTGGGTAAATCGAGCTTGCTCAATGCCTGGAGTCGCAGCGATCGGGCGATCGTCACGGATTTGCCGGGAACGACGCGGGATGTGGTGGAATCGCAGTTGGTGGTGGGGGGAATTCCAGTTCAAGTTCTCGATACCGCAGGCATTCGGGAGACGGAAGATCGAGTCGAACGCATGGGGGTGGAACGATCGCGATCGGCCGCCCAATTGGCGGATTTAGTCTTGCTGGTACTCGATGGCACGGTGGGGTGGACCGATCGGGACGAAGAAATTTACCGTTTGTTCGGCGATCGACCCTGTTTGGCGATCGTCAATAAGATCGATTTGGTGGAAGGCGATCGGCTCGAGGAAAAACTCGATGAGGCGATCGTCCCTGCTAAGATTGGGAAAGAAGGAAATATCCGCCAGATCGTACGGACATCAGCAACTTGCGATCGGGGGATCGAAGACCTCGAAACGGCGATTCTCACTACGGTGGGCGAGGGAAAACTCCAAGCAGCCAATTTAGATTTTGCCATCAACCAGCGTCAGGCAGCGGCGCTTTCTCGGGCGAAAGTCTCTCTAGAACAGATGCGACAGACCATCTCGGAGGGACTGCCCTTTGATTTTTGGACGATCGACTTACGCGCTGCCATTCAAGCTTTCAGCGAAATTACCGGAGATGAAGTCACCGAATCGGTACTCGATCGGATCTTCAGCCGTTTTTGCATTGGTAAGTAAAGAAAACAAGTAAAGAAAAACCAAAAGTGAGAAACGAGATTGGGGGAGGCAAAACCCCCAAAAGATGACGGGTATCCAGAGTCGTAGTCGATAGTCCGAATTAGATCGGCATTGGATTCCCGAAGCCTCCATTCCTCCCGTAAAGTCTGTAAATCTGCCCTCGCCGTCAACAATATCCTCATCATTTTGACGACATACAATGAGTTTTCTCCCTTGGCGACGAGCGATCGGTCGTGTTGTTTTTACGTTACGACGATATCTTCATTGGTGCGGACATCGGGCGGAATTTTCCACCCACCGCACCTCAGACAAACTTTCCCATATCCTCAAAACCCATCAGTCTCTTCTCTTGAGACCGTTGCAAAACGTGCCGATGTGGCTCCAGCACAACAAAATGCACAACCTCCAACTGGCGATCGATCGCCTGGATGGTTTGATTATCGAACCCGATCGAGTTTTTTCCTTTTGGTATTTAGTGGGTTTTCCCTCTCGCGCGCGGGGCTTTAAAGTGGGGATGACGCTACAAAATGGCAAGGTGAAAGCGGGTTACGGTGGCGGTTTGTGTCAGCTTTCCAATTTAATTTATTGGATGGCCCTGCATACGCCACTAACGGTGAAAGAACGATGGCATCACAGCTACGACGTGTTTCCCGATGTCAATCGGAAAATTCCCTTTGGTAGCGGCGCGACGGTAGCTTACAACTACGTGGATTTGCAACTGCTCAACCAAACCTCCCAACCCTTTCAACTCAAACTGTGGCTGTCCGAGAGCCACTTACACGGCGAATTTCGATCGAACGTACCCTGTCCTTGCGAATACGAAATTATCGAGCGCAACCATCAAATTCGCGGTCCGATTGGCGGGCGTTACACGCGCCACAACGAGCTGTATCGCATCTGCCGCGATCGCATTACCCAAGAGCAACTGGATGAGGAGTGTATTGTCGTTAACGATGCTTTGATGATGTACGCGCCTTTGTTACCACCGACTTCATTCGATCGAACCGAACGAAGGGCGATCGAATCCTAATTTGGCGATCGTGCCGGACGTATTCGATCCCCTTCGAGCCGAACGGTCATATGATGTTTCAAAAATAGTGAGAGACTTGTTAAAAGCAAAAATCTGTCTCATCCATTCTCTCACCCGCTTATTTGAAGTGTTCTAACCGATTACCGTCGTGCTTTACCAACCGATTTTACTGAGAATCTTACACGGCATTGCCGCCGTCCTGGTTATTTTTGCCCTGATATCGGGATTTTGGGTGTACGACACCTACGATGGACGTTGGGGTCGTTTGATGTTGCCTACCCTAGGAGATATTCAAGGGATTCACGGTACGATCGCCCTCACGTTTCTGTTACTTTTTCCCTTTTTTGCCCTGTACGGTTTCCGCCTGGGCGAGCGTCGTTTGCTACGACTTTCGTCATTGCAGCAACTCAAACAATTTGGAGAACCCGTTTGGTGGATTTCCCTCCATCATTTGACGAATACGTTGATGTTGTTCGCGGTAACTTTTGCCCTGATTACCGGTCGAATGATGAAAGAAGAATGGCTACCGGCAGGAGACCTAAATAACCCGTGGTATCTAGCGCATTTAGTGGCTTGGATGAGTGCGATCGCCGCTCTGGCGTTACACGTGTTGCTTGGCGCTAAAGTGGGGGGAGTTCCGCTGCTGGTGTCGATGTTTCGTTGGAATATTCGCCCCGAAGATCGCCCGCGAATTTGGTTGCGTGGATTCGTTTGGTTTCGCGGATTTAAGGACGATCGTGCTGACTCGATCCTCAAAACGATTGAAATCATCGTTTTGACTGGGATTCTTTTAGCTTTCATGATGCCCATCTTTCATTTATGACATCATTGATGGATAAGCATTCAGCACTCAGCTATCGGCACTCAGCTTTTGAAGAAAATGTATTGAAGAAAGTACATTCAGTGTAAGCATTCAGGTGTCATGTACGAGGAAAAACGATGTAAGGGTGGGTTTAGCAATATCTTGGGAGACTTGTCTAAGATTTCAAGTCAAAACCCGCCCCTGCTCATTGTTACCCCAGCCAGATCTCAAATGGAACCTGAATCCTTACCATTCAGCATTGCTTGAATCGAGGTTCTCGCGCTCTTCTGAAAATCAAGAGCGCGAGAGTGGTGAACCTAAATCCAACAATAAATAATTGCGCCTTCTGAGGTGTCCCTAACTAATTTTCGATCGCTCAATAGAAGTGGCAAAAACTTGAAGTCGATCGAGTTATAGTTATCTTGACGTGTTCGTTCTCAATCGAGGTCGATCGCGGTATCCATGTAGTGACGATGCAACGATCGCAATAGAAAGCAGACGCACCCAGTTTCTTAACGAGGAGACTTGACGACAACCCACCGACCCGTATGCGGATCGCGATAGGTCGTAAAAGGATTTTGTCTGAGGGGCTTTTCGGTAATGGGAGACTGGTTTTTAGTTTGAGACATAGGGCGAGACTCCAAACTACACTCTAAGTAAACATTGCGTTGTGCACATTCTAAACAAAATCCGTCTGAGTCCAGGTGATTGAAAGTTCTGTTGAAAGCGATCGCGATCGCAATGTACTAGCGATTTACATCACTTTGACCCCATTTTTACCAAACTTTTACAACTACTGCTTGCGACTTCATGCAACCTTCATACGACCTGAATGCTTGGCCCATCGTCACTCCCAGATTGCTCGATCTCGATCTGGGCGATCTTCACCAATCGAGTTACATCAGATTGATTCTCAAATTCTGTCGATCGGTCTTAAGCGATCTCTATCACTGCAATCTAGACCGGTTCGCGCTCTGTACGGAAAAGGAAAAAACCTGTCGATCGCACAGGAGAAACAATTGCAAAGCGCCATCGGTCAGAAGAATGTTAGAACCTCTTGGGAGGGTTTCCGATTTTCCAGTAGAGTGATGAATCTCGAAGCGTGGAATAATAGAGAGTAAAGAGCTTCGAGATTCTGTCCGGGAGCATCGCGAGTGAAGCTTAGCTCGCCATCGTACCAACAACGCAGTTTACGACATTAAAAGCTTAAGCGATCG
>JAXHUC010000155.1:0-14923 GCA_034189805.1 Cyanobacteriota bacterium | reverse complement strand
GGACGAGGTAACTCGGCGACGGCTTGTTGAAGGGAGATCGCTGCGGGAGTCCCATCGGGAGAATCTTCCGTTTTGTGGGCCAGGAGAAATTGTGGGGGCTGCGTCCAAGCCAATTTTGGATGGTGGTGAAATTCCCACGCCAACCCCATCATCCGCCCCGTATCGCCGTGATGCTTGTGGGTGGTAGCAATCAAAACGGGGGCTTGGGAGGTTCGAGAAATCAGATCGGCCATCAAATCCGATCGATGGTTTTGCAAGTAGCCCAAATTCGAGATAACGGTGAGGCTGCCTAAAATGCCCGCCAATCCGACGATGGCAACCGGAACGTTTTGCTTGAGGAGATCGATCGGGGCAGAACCTTTACGAAGCCACGCGCCGAGGCAAGTTGCGACCAAAATTATCCAGGCGGGAAAGTAGATAAAGCTAAAGCGGGGGGCAAGGGTTAAATCGCTACCCAAGCCATATGTAAACCCCAGCATCAAGAAGAGGGAAGCGGCGACGATCCCGCCAAAAGCCAAAATGGCAAAGCGTGTATTGGGTTCGCGGGTTTGTATTTTCAGTTCCCGATCGAATTGGCGGATAAACCAAATTAAAAATCCGATCGCCGCCAAACCGGAAATCACCACAATTGCCAGAGGTAGAACGAATGTATCGCTCGGGAGTAAGATTAGGGTCGAACTCAACCAGGCGATCGAGCGTCCGATCGGTTCGATAATCCCCGGAGAGCCATCGTAAACCCATCCGGTGAGGTTGCTTTGGCGAATGTCTTGCCAAATGGGAAACCAAACCAAACTCCCTACCGAAGTCCCCAGAACCGCCAATCCGATATTTTTCCATGCCGGTTGGTGCGGGAAACCAGAACGCCAGCGCAGAATCGAAAATCCCACTAAAACCAAGAGTTCGCTACACAGCGTCAGGGCAAAGAAATAGTGAACGGCTATCCCGAGGGTATTGGTGGCGATCCATGCCAGGGACAGCCACAGGGGAAAAGATTTACCATCCCGAATCCTGCGGGCGGCTTCTACCAAACAGCAGAAGGAGGCAATAATCAGCAGTAAAACGAGGGTATAGTGGCGTGCTTCTCGAGCCAGATAGACGGCAAAGGGAGACACCGCAGCCAGTGCGGCAGCTAGATGGGCAATGGGGCGATCTCGAGTCGTTAGATAGCAGCAGCCGAAGATAGCGGGGATCGAAGCGGTTCCCAAGAGTGCCGGAAGCGATCGGGCGGCCCATAACGATACCAGTCCGTTTTCTGGAGTACTGTTAGAGGAAAGTTCTGGGGAAAACAGTTTCATCCATGCATTCATCCATCCGTGAGCGAGGATGAAGTAAAGGGGAGGATGGGTGCTTTCTCCCATCAGATGCTCGAAAACATCGGTCACTCCAGCTTCGGGACGGGGTTGGAGGGGATGGAGGAGGGTATCGATCCCGATGAGTCGATCGAGCGGAACCGTGCGAAAACTATTGCCCAGACTGAAAACGAGGGTGGCGCACTCATCTGTCCACGGAGGTTGGCTGGCTAAATCCACCAGACGCAAACTCAAGCCGAGAACGCACCAGAGAAGGAGAAGCAGGAGATGGAGAAGCATCGGAGGCTTGGGAGGCTTCGGGAGATTCGGGGGCTTGGGGAGAAGAAGACAATGTGACAAGATGACAAGGAAGAATTTTGTCTCCCTCACCTCCCCCAGCTTCCCCTCTCCCCTTCCCCCGACGGCGAATTATTTAGACTTAGAATCGGAATTCGAGTCAGCTTTGGATTCCAGGCGAAACAGCCAAATCGTCAGGGCGACGATGCCCGTTTGTAGAGCAAAGTTGGGAAAGGCTTCGGAGACATCGCGCCATGCCAAAAGTTGAGCCAGAAAAACAAAGGCTCCGATAAAACCCGACGCGCCGAAGGCGATGTAGATAAACTTTCGCAAACCGCGATAGGGGGCTTGGGCTTCTGCCATCAAGCGCTTGTATTCTTCGGAGTTGGGATTGAGTGGGGGTTTTGCCATGCGATCGGGAAATAAAACAAAGTCGTTCGGAAGATCGACGAGATGGGGAATATTTATTCTTCGGAGTCCATCAACAAACATAACGAGTCGAGATCGTCCGACACCATCACCGGTTCTTGGTACAGGGGAATGGTAAACGTGACAGTTGCGCCGAGACCTTCGCCCATACTGTAGAAGTGTACCACCCCGCCCATAGACTCGATGAGTTTTTGGGAAATCACCAATCCCAGTCCCGTTCCGCCATATTGGCGGGTGCGCGAACCATCAATTTGACTGAAGGATTGAAAGAGTTTGTCTTGTAAATCTAGAGACACGCCGATCCCCGTATCGGCGACTTGAATTCTGACACCGCCAGAAAATTCTTGCCCTTGAAATTCCACCTTGTTTTTAATAATTTCGGCGGCGATCGTAATGCCGCCTTCGTGGGTAAATTTAATCGCATTGCCCACCAGATTTAAGAGAACTTGCAAAAGCCGTTGATAGTTACAAAAGAGGATGACTTCATCATCGGTAGGGGGGACGTGGATTTGAAAATAAAGATTTTTTTGTTGAACTTGAGCCAGGGTAAAGCTTTTGAGATGGTCGAGGATTTCGGTGAGGGCAACCGGTTCTAGATCGAGCTGCATTTTGCCCGATTCGATTTTCGCAATATCGAGGATATCGTTAATAATATTGAGCAAATGTTCGGCAGAGCGATAGGCTTCTCCGATAAACTCCATTTGCTCTTCGGGATCGTCGGCCATGCCATCGATAATCAGTTTGAGAAAGCCGAGGATGCCGTTGAGGGGGGTGCGCAGTTCGTGGGAGGTATTTGCCAGAAAATTACTTTTGAGCCGAGAGACTTCTTCGGCGGCTTGTCTGGCTTCTTCGAGTTCGCGATAGAGGGTGGCATGGGCGATCGCCGCTCCCACCAAATCAGCGATTTCGGCGATCGTCTCGATTTCTTGAGGATGCCAGGGACCGGAGAAATCGTTGCGAAATAAAAGCAAAACGCTATTCGGTTTGCCGCGATCGGAAGTCAGGGCGATCGTGGCGGGAATTCGACCTAAATTCACCGTCGAGATCGGTTCGGACTCCACCAAATCCAATCGAGTTAGAACCCGTTGCAGTTCGGAATGCTCCTCGAGATCGAACTTCCGTCCCCGCCACGAATCCAAGTTCTCGATCGCATAGTCGGCAACCACCTTGAGGGCCGGATCTCCGGGAGTGTAAGAACACAGCGCGCAGCGACGTAGGTTGAGGGCTTCTCCGAGACCTCGCACCGCTTGCTGCCAAATGGTTTTGAGATCGACGGCGTGACGGATCTTGCGGGCGACTTGGCTCAGGAGCGGGCCGTGAGATAAGCTCGAGAGTGGCGGCTGGTAGACTTCTCGCGATTCGGAAATTGCGACCCGATCGCTCGAGGTAGAGTCGGCGGAGTCGGCCTCGAGAAAGTCTGACTCGGGAGCGGTTAAACTCGTTTGCCGTCCCATTACCAACAGGGTGCGGATATTTCCTTCCCGTAAAATCGGACTCAGAGCCAGCTCGAACTCAAAGCAGAGTTCCCCATCGGTAAATTGGCTGCGGAAGGATGTGGGTCGAGCAAGCTGAAGAACTTGCCGAACTCGATCTCGATACCGTGCTAAATCCACCGGCGCAAAAGTCTCCTCCATCATCCGACCCACCACTTCCCGTGGATTCACGCCGTAACGCCGAGCATCTTGCCAATAGAAAGTATGGTAGCGCCCGGTTCCATCCTGAATAAATGCAAGTTCGGCTCCTAGTGCTTGCAAACCATCTCCCTCACTGTGGGTCTCACTGTGGGTTGTGGGAGAGGTCATATCGGTAGATGTAGCACTAGAAGTATGGAAATCAATTGGTGTGGTCATTAAAGTTCAGTGTAGGGACTGTCAGCAAATGGAGGCAATGCATACTCTTGCTAACCCACTCAGTCAAAATTTCTCGCGACAGGTCGCCCGGACCTGACAGAGATACACCCTAACCGATCGACATAAACCGAGAAACAGTCACATATCGGATAATCCGAGGATAACCCGATCTCTTTGACCTCGAGATCGACTCAATCGTTCCACTCGCCTCGCGGGGGAACGGGTGGATTGCGTTGCAGGCGGCGACTGAGTTCGCCCTCTCGATTTTTTTCGCCCCGCAACCACTGGCGAATTGCCGTTTCGATCACTTTCGAGGGATCGTTGGTTAAATGTCCGATGCGCTCGAGCAGTTCGGGATCGATTTGGATGGAAACCTCCACTGGGCTTCTCGTGGATTCGGATGGCGATGGAGAATCGTTCGCGGAATCGTTCATGGCGTGCTTGTCAACCTTCTCAAATTCGGTAATGGATGTGGGAAGTTTAATACTTCGGGGTTTCGATCGCTAATGCGACTTAATTTCTATCGACAACTGTAGAAAGAATCGCATTTTTGCTGTATCGAATTGACTTGAATCAAACTGACCCGATCGCTTTAGCATTTAGGGTATTTGACGGGCATTTTAGCTAATTTGCGAGTTATTTTTATTGTACGATCGCGCGCTCGACACTCGCGGCAATCTCCGCGCCCGTTCTCGGAGGATGGAAATTGCACTCAGCAGGGAGTTGTCGGCAGGTTGAACTTCAGCAAGCCCGACTCGAAAAAACTCCCAGAGCGATCGCGAAATTTAACGGGATCTTTTAATCGGTGGCGATCCGACTCACAAAGTCGCCCAGGGAGTCCTCCATCAGACGACACACTCGCCAGTCGGGCAGTACGCTCGCACCCAACGATCGGTAAAAGGCGATCGCGGGTTCGTTCCAATCCAACACTGCCCATTCTAGCCGAGGGCAGCCGCGCTCGAGAGCAATTCGAGCAACCTGCCCGATGAGTGCTTTGCCAATTCCTCGCCCTCGATAATCTTTCAAGACGAATAAGTCTTCGAGATAGATTCCCGGTTCGGTCAAAAAGGTGGAGTAACGGTAGAAAAAGAGGGCAAACCCCACGCTTCGACCGTTCCATTGGGCGAGAAGGGCTTCTGCGTAGGGTCGTTCACCAAATAAGTGAGCCGCCAGACGCTCGACATCTCCGGTAACCTGGTGGGAGAGTTTTTCGTACTCGGCCAGGGCACGGATTAAGTCAAAGATCGTAGCGGCATCGGTCGGTTGGGCCGATCGAATCGTCAGTTGTTCGGAAAAGGAGACAGGAGGCATCGCGATCGCCATTTAAGAAAATCTAGCGACCCAAATTATACCGCCGAAGCAGTTGCCTTAGATGAATCCGCTTAGACGACTCCAACAAGCCATCCCGCAAATTTACGATTCGACGGCCTGGGAGGCAATAGAAACGGAGGAAATATCTCACGACTGGGTGAAATGTTCCTCCGTTTAAAGTCGTTCCGCTGCAATGGCAGTCAATCGGACTCGGGCTTATTCTTCGTGCAGCCATCCTTTCAAGCGTTCGGCTACTTGGGGGCGGCGCAGCTTCCGCATCGCTCGCGATTGAATCTGGCGTACCCGCTCTCTCGACAGCTCGAATAGGTCGCTCACTTCTTGCAGGGTCTGAGTTTGACCGTCGTTTAACCCATAGCGGAGTACGAGAATCTCTCGTTCGCGTTCGGTGAGGACTTCATCGAGAACGTCTTTAATCCCCTGGCGCATCATGACTTCGCTCATTTGAGCGTCGGGGGATTGGTTGTGAGAGTCTTCGAGCAAGTCGAGCATTTCCGTATCGTCTTCGCTACCCACTCGATAATTGAGGGAAAGCGATCGCACGTTCATTTGCTTGAGTTGGCGCAGTTGCTGGGTCGAAATATCCAGCGCTTTGGCTAACTCTTCTTCGCTCGGTTGGCGGTTTAAGCTTTGTGCTAATTCGCGATAGGTTCGTTTGAGCCGATTGAGTTTTTCAACGATATGAATCGGCAGGCGCACCGTCCGGCTATCATTGGCGATCGTTCGGGTAATTCCCTGACGAATCCACCAGTATGCATATGTCGAGAACTTATATCCTTTATCGGGATCGAACTTTTCCGTTGCCCGACTTAAGCCTAAAACACCTTCTTGAATCAGATCGAGGAAGGGTACGCCTCGGTTGAGATAGCGTTTGGCGATCGATACGACTAATCGTAAGTTCGAGCGAATCATTTTTCGCTGGGCGATATGACCGCGCTCGTAACGCTTGCTAACTTCACTTTCGCTTAAGTTTGCCGCCTCTGCTATTTCTACTGTCGAAATTGGGCGATCGAATTCGGCTTCGAGTTCCTCTTGGCGAGATTTAAGCACCACCATCTCGCGAATCCAACGCGCTAATTTAGTTTCTTCTTCTGGCTTGAGTAGGGGATAGCGCGCCATTTCTTTAAAGAACGCGCCCACCGAATCATCCCAGATTGTCTTCGTATAGCCCGTGGGTTGCGCCATGGCGATCGAATGTTCGGCAGCTTCTGAAGAAGCTCCATTTCTTGTCGGATTTGTCACGCTTACCAAGGTTTATTCCTCCCTAACTTCATTAAAGGCTTGTTAAATTGAGTTTTAAGTGCAGTATTACGTACTATTAATATTTTTGTTATTATGTGCGTAGTATACACTTTTTATTCATACAATGTCAAAACGGAAGCTATCGCTCAAGCGGGTTAATATCAATCTGTCCGAGATCGAACACGCGAAACTACAGACCTATTGTCAATTGACCGGCAGAACTGCAACGGATGTACTGCGAGAGTCAGTTCGCAAGCTCAAACTACCGATGGGTGCGAGTCAGTCCTAAATGTTACTTGCTTCAATCTGACTTGGGTGCATCTGAGCGTGCTCCTCTTTCTGATAGCATCCCTCGCTCGTCGCGTACTTTCAGTTACGATCGCAACATCTTCAACGAGCGAGCTAATAAGATTTCTAGACAAAAAGACTCCAGACCTATCTAATAGCAATGCTTTAGACAGGTTGGAGCCTTAAACGAACTCAATTGCGTTGGCATCCTGACAACACGATCGAGTTCGTGCGAGTTCGACTCGTTCGAGAACAAGAGCGACTCCGCAATCGCTCCAGGGTTGCAAACTTGAGAACTCATCTCACTTAAAGATATTAGGTTTTAAAAGTGTGGATTCTGGAAGGGTGGGGAGGTGGGGACGCGGAGACGCGGAGACGCGGAGATGGGGGAGATGAGGGAGATGAGGGAGATGAGGGAGATGAGGGAGATGAGGGAGATGAGGGAGATGAGGGAGATGAGGGAGATGAGGGAGATGAGAGAGATGAGGGAGATACAAAATTATTCCTTGTCACCTTGCCTTCCTCTCCCCAAGCCCCCGAAGCCTCCGATTCACACAAAGGAAAACGCGCTGCTGTCGAGATTTAAATTCGTATCTCCTTGAACGATACCGATAAGTTCTCCGTCGCTGGTGAAAATGGCTTTGCCGTAGGGAAGCCCAGCAGGTCGCGCGCCCAACTGGTAATCCTCGGCACTACCGCGTAGTTGGATGGTGTCGCCTTCAGAGGGATTGAAGCTGCGAATTAAAGCGTAATCGCTCGTTCCCGGACCCGCAACGCCGTCGTCGTAGTAAACGTGCGAGGCATCTGCGAGGATGAAGGTATCTCCATCGTTCCCACCCACGAGGGTATCGATTTGGGCGATCCCCGGTTCGATCGCATCGGGATCGACTCCGGTCAATAGATCGCGACCGTCGCCGCCATTGAGAACGTCATTTTCTCCCGCACCAATGAGAACGTCATTTCCGGCATGACCGAATATCCGATCGTCTCCAGACCCGCCATTAAGGGTGTCATTGTCGTCGTGTCCGAAAAGGCGATCGTTACCCGCGCCACCCTTAAGGTTGTCGTCACCGAGATAGCCTTGCAGGGTATCTTCTCCGGCTTCACCGTCTAAGTCGTCGTTTCCCGTTCCCCCTTGCAGGAAGTCGTTTCCATCGCCACCGAGAAGAGTATCGTCATCGGCATCTCCGAAAAGCCGATCGTTCTCCGTACCCCCATCGAGGCGATCGTTCCCCGTCGAACCCCGGAGGATATCTTCTCCGGCTTCGCCTTCTAGGTCGTCGTTTCCGGCTCCTCCTTGCAGGAAGTCGTTTCCATCGCCACCGAGAAGGGTATCGTCATCGGCATCTCCGAAAAGGCGATCGTTCTCCGTACCGCCATCGAGGCGATCGTTGCCCACAGCTCCCCGGAGGATATCTTGTCCTTCTTCGCCTTCTAGGTCGTCGTTTCCGGCTCCTCCTTGCAGGAAGTCATTTCCACTACCACCGAGAAGAGTATCGTCATCGGCATCGCCATATAAGCTATCGTTCTCCGTGCCGCCATTGAGTCGATCGTTGCCGAAGTAGCCTCGAAGGGTATCTTGTCCCTCTTCGCCTTTTAGATTATCGTTCCCAGTTCCCCCTTGTAGGAAGTCGCTACCACCGCCACCGAGAAGAGTATCGTCATCGGCATCGCCATACAAGCGATCGTTGTCCGCACCGCCATCAATCAGATCTTGTTGATTTTGTCCTCGCAGGGTGTCAGCGCCCGAGCCACCGACGATCGTATCGTCACCCCCACTGCCGAAAAGAGAGTTATTTCGATCGTCACCGGCGAGGTAGTCGGAAAGACCAGTCCGGGTAGGTTGGAGCGATCGATTGCCGAAGTCGATATTTTCGATGGTTTCGCTGCCATCGATCGTGACGGCATAGGCTCCCTCTGGCGGCTCGGGAGCGGCCATCTCCAAAATGGCTTCCCCGAGGGCTAAAACATCCACTCGTTTGAAGTCGAGGTCGGTATTGACGACGTTATCATCTTCATCATCGCCGTCGTTGATGGTGACACCCGTTTCTTGGAAGAGTTCGGTCAGTTCGGTAACGCTGAGGCGACGACCGAGTTCGCGTTCGGCAAGCTGCTGGGCGAGTACCGAGATGCCGGCGATGTGGGGCGCGGCTTGGCTGGTTCCGTGTTGGGTAACGGTTCTGCCGTTGGGACTGGCTCCGGTAATCGGCGCGCCTGGGGCAAAAATGGGGGTGAGAGTTTCGTGGCGCTGCGAGAAAGGCGTGAGACGATCTTCTCCTCGAGTAAAGGCTCTGGCTCCTCTGTAGTTGAAGCCTCCACCGTTGCTATCGTAAACTGCGCCCACGGCGATCGAGTTGGGATCGGCGGCCGGATAGCTAACTCCTTGGACGCTGTTGAATTCGTAAAAATCGTTCCCAGCCGCAGAGACAACGGCAATATCGAGGTCTGCTAGTGCGGAAATTTCATCGCCAATGCCGTATCGGGTTTGGGCGCGATTGTGATTCGCCGTATCTCCCAAAGACATATTGACGCTGGCGATGTTGTAAGTGGCGGCATTTTCCACCACCCACTGCAAAGCTTCTTCGATGTAACCGAAGTGACCCGAACCGCTATTTTTAAAGACTTTGAGGTGGATGATATCGGCTCCGGGAGCCATTCCCCCGTGAGTGCCATCGGAGGAGGCGACGATGCTCGAGACATTGGAACCATGACCGTTGACATCGCTGGCATCGTTGTCGTTATCGGCAAAATCGTAGTGGTAAACAATTCGATCGGCTACACCATCGTTATCGAGATCGGGCCCGAAGAAGGGATGATCGAGGTCGATGCCGGTATCGAGAATCACCGTGGCAAACCCGCTGCCATCAATTCCGGCAAACCGAGCATCGTCTTGAAAGGCATCGAGGTTGACGAGGGAACCCGACTGTTGAGCTAGAGGGGTCAGTTCGGTTTTGTCGCCAAAAGTAATGTCGCCGTAGGTTTCAATGGCAACGTTGGAGTTGGTGGTGGTGAGGGTGGGAAGGGGTTGGGGCAGAATCTCGGTGGCGTTGGCGATCGCCGGATAGGTTTGTTCCCAGCGATCGGGGACGAGTTGCGCGACATAATAGGTGCTGGGGGCGAGATTATCGAAGCGGTAGTTCCCGTCGGCATCGGTTGTCGTTGAGGTTTCCCCAGAATCGAACAAACCATTTTGATTTTGGTCTAAATAGACAGTCCAGAAGGGAAGTCCAATTTCATCGCTGCCTTGAGTACCATCTGCATCAATATCGTTCCAGATCGTTCCTCGAATTTGACCGAAGGCTAGCGGTTCCATACTGTGGGTTGGGGTTGGGGTTGTAGATTGTTTTAACATCGCTTCGGGTTGAATCTGTTTTCGATTTGAATTTAATGTCAGACCGATATTTTCTCGATTGCGTGTCAGTATTGGGCCGTAGACCGTCAGCTTATTTCAACGTCAAGCTGCTCGAACGATTGCCGATCGTGTTTTCTTTAAAAACCGATACCTAATCGCTCAGTGCTAAATACTGAGGGGTGAATACTTAAGATCGCACTCGATTCAATGGAGTCAATATTGGTTCGAGTCGAATATAAAATTTGATACAACCCAGATGGAGTAAGTTTTTGCTGCAAGCATTCAACACACTATAAATCGGTAAAAATAAATTGATTTAGATGTGCTGTTTGAAGTCTCGCTTGAGATTTTTTCGACTCTCGATTTCTGCGAGAACACTTGAAGCATTGAAGCAGCAAATAGCTGCGGGATAAAAGCTTCATCATCTTACAAGAGATATCCGATAAACTCCAAGGTCAAAAATACAGATTTTATCGAACCCAAAAAATCACAAAAACTTTAAATAATATAAATAATACGTAGAATCTAAGCTGCGATCGATTTTATCTTGCAAATACTTGCAAATAGATGAGGTACGCCCTGTATTTCTTCCGTATTTCTACAGAAAATTTTTCCAGGTTATCAATTCTCTGATTTTCGACGGATGAGCCAGTAAGTTGGCATTTCTCCTTTCCCTTTGACAAAGGTTTTTCCCCGTTCTTCAAAAATGTAGTCATCTTTCAAACATTCATAGGTTCTCTGTGTCACTTGAATTTTTCCCGGTTCTCCCGAGGATTCCATCCGAGAAGCAACATTGACCGTATCGCCCCATAAATCGTAACTAAATTTTTTCAGACCGATCACTCCCGCAACAACTGGACCGGTATTAATGCCAATACGAATATTTAGATTGCGTCCGATGTTCTCGTTCGTATTTTGAATGGCAGCTTGCATATCGAGAGCCATATTGGCGATCGCTTGAGCGCTATCTTCTCGAGGAACGGGTAATCCTCCCGCAACCATATACGCATCCCCAATGGTTTTAATTTTTTCTAGATTGTGCTTGTAGGCGAGAAGATCGAAATCGGAAAAGATGCGATTGAGCAAGTTAACGAGTTCTGTGGCTTGCATTTTTGCCGAAAGGGGAGTGAAACCGACAATATCGGCAAATAAAATGGTTGCTGACTCGAATTGTTCGGCAATTGCGGCTTCTGAGAGTCGATCGCGACTAATATCTAAACCTTGGGTATTTTTTTGAGTATTTTTGAGTTGTTCGGCAATCGGCGCTGGTAAAATATTGAGTAAAAGCTTGTCAGATTTTTCCTGCTCTTCTTTTAAAGCTTCTTCTGCTTTTTTTCGATCGGTAATATCATCTAAAACACCGATAATCCCTAACGATCTACCTTCATCATCGTAAATTGGAATTTTATTAATATCCAGCCAAACTTTTTCGCCATTTTCATCGGGTTTATGCTTGACTGCCTGGATATGTAAGAGAGACTCTTTCTCCTCGATCAGTTTTCGATCTTGCTCTCTAAACTCATCGGCAACGGATTTATTATTTGGAAAAAAATAGTAATCGGTTTTACCGATGACTTCATCGGGATTCTTCAGGTGAGCAGCTTTCGCCCAATGTATGTTACAGCCTTTAAATACTAAATCTGCATCTTTCCAGAAGACCTGTTGGGGAATATTATCTAAAATCAGACGGAGATAATGTTTTTGTTCTTTGAGCTTTTCCTCGGCTCGCTTGCGATCGGTAATATTTCTGGCCACCCAAATGACTTTAGGAACGGCATTAGCCATCGGACCGTTTAAAATCGGCGAAATACTTGCCCAAAACCACTCTACGCGACCCTTCGACTGAACTTTATACTCCAGGGTGACTGTTTCCTGAGTTTTTAAGGCCTTCCGAATGCAGCTAATCATTCGTTTGGCTTGGGTGGGTGAAAAAATCTCGTATTCGGTCTTGCCAATGAGTTCGTCTGTTTTATACAGCTTTTTGGGATCGGTAGACGCAACTTTGAGATAATGACCGTCTTCATCTTTAACAAAGATAAATTCAGGCATTGCTGTAAATAACGCTTGCAGCTCTGCTTTGGTATTCTCTAAAGAAGCCGTGCGTTCTTGCACTTGTGCTTCCAACTCCTGGTTTGTGGTTTCCCAAGCCCGAAAAGACTCGCGCAACTGAACGGCCATCTTATTGAACGATTGCGCCAGTACCACTAACTCCTGAATTCCCCCTTCGTGAATTTGTCGGTTGAGTTCTTGGCGAACGGTCTTATCCCCCGCACTGTTAGCGATCGCCCGACTGGCACGACTCAGACGCTGGATCGGGCGCACCACCGAGCGATATGCCAGCCAATCCAAGATCGCGGCCACGATTAATGCCACCAGGCAGATAATCATTGCCACTCGAGGATTTTGGTTGATCTCCCCCATCAACTCCGCTTCGGGAATCACCACGACAATCGACCAATCGATACCGCGATCGTCCCCAACCGGGGTAACGCTTGTAAAATATCGATCGCCGTTCCATTCAAAGTATGAGAGCTTCGAGAACTCCAGGGACGTAATATTTCCCAACCGACCTTCGAGTTCGATGCTAGTGGCGCGAATCAGAGGAACTTCACTATCGACTGCTCGTAGGCGTTCGGGTTCTTCCGTGCCGTTCGTACGGACTACCAGTTGGCTATCGGGATCGGAAGTTGCCACCAGATTTCCCGAGGCTTCCACAATAAAAACCAGTCCAGACTCGGCAATGTCCAAATTTTCTAAAAAGCGATCGATCTGAGGAAGATCCACTTCAGCCGCCACCACTCCCAACAAAGCCCCCGACGCATCGTAGATCGGTTCGCTGGCCGAAATTGCGAGGGTGCCGTCGGTAAAAATCGGGTAAATCTCGCTCCAAGTTGCCTCTCGGGCCTTGCGAGCGCTCTCGTACCAAGGTCGCTCTCGCGGATCGAAACCGGTCAGTACTTCGACTTGCGTTCCGGGTCTGCCAGAATTGTCAGCTTCGTAGATAAAAAAGCGCTCGTCTTCCGATCCCGGCACGATCCGAATCTGAAATTCATCTGCCTCTTCCCGTCCGGCGAGGACAAACCCCCCCCGTTCGTCCCCAAAATAAATGCGATCGACTCGTGGAAAGGCTTGTAGTTGCTGCCAAAATTGCTGCCCCAAGGCTTCTCGATCTTCGATATCCAATAGACCCAGACGAATGGCTTCGACATTGAGCCGATCGATTTTTTGGGGGGCTTCTAAATAGGTGTTGAGGGTCTCTTCAACGCGATCGGTAATTTCGTTATTTAACTGAGTGGCTAGCTTATTAATGGCTCGCTCTCCGTTACGGACGGAAATCCACCCGGTAATCCCGGTTGCTCCAAATACCAGGACGGTAAAGGGAACGACTAACACCAAACGCAGCGGCAGTTTTCGAGCGATCGTAGCAGCAAAACGGGATAGAGAAATCATAGATTCTGAATGCTTAGTTCTCAAGCAATCCGAGCAACTGGAGAGGTTTGTTAAGCGTAGATTTTAGGTCGTGAATATCAAACATGTCTCGATCGTTCCGCGCGTCGCGCGCGTTCGTCGGAACGATCGGGGTTGAATTTCACATAGATTGCGTCGGTCGATCTCGCGCGATCGATTTGTCTGTCCAACTCTCACCCAAACTAATACTTCTGGGCCAAAGAACCCTTCATTAATTCATCGATAGAGCCGATCGAGATCGGTTTTCTCTGGGTCGGTCTATTGCGTATCCCGTTAGCAACGTATCCCGATTCAATGGCGATGGGTAGCATATTGGCGATCGATTTCAAGAGAGGTTTCGACCCTTACGGTCGAGCGAGGCGCAGATGCACTCAGGCGATCGACTCATCGACATTCGCACGCATTCAGTTTAGAGATTGCTTCGACAAATGCTTCGACCTTGGTAACCAGTTCGCAGCCGAAACCCGTCAACTGGAGCGGGTTTGATTTTTCGAGCGGATAGCATACTCACATCCTCGGATCGTAATTCTCGAATTTAATATTCTCGAATCTAACATTCTCGAACGTTCGACGCAGATTTCACAAAGAACGATACATCGCAATCTCGCGCACCCTCTCGTTAAAATACTCATCTGTCGCGTTCGTCGTTCTCGAGCCGCGATCGCACTTTAACTCTTTCTCATTTTGCCACTCTCTTCCGAGTTGTCCCAACTTCCTTACCCGGTTAAGAATATGTCTACCGCGTATCTTCGATCGGTGAAGTCGTCTATTTATCTGCTTATCTGCAAATCCCCACATAACCCAATCTCAATCGGTATCGAGCCGTCGTCCCAAAATAATCAAATCCCGTGCCACGCCATCGAGTTCGGCAACCCGAGGCAAGTAACCCCACTCTCGAAAACTGTATTGCTCGAATAATCGCAAACTCGGGACGTTATGGGCAAAAATGAAACCGATTAACGTGTTGATACCAAGGCCGTGACCGCGACCGATCGCCGCTCCCAACAGCCTTTGTCCCCATCCCTGCTTTTGATAGGCCGGGGCAATATAAATGCTCACTTCGGCAGTCGCTCGATAGGCCGGACGACCGTAAAACTCCTCCAAACTCAACCATCCCGCGACCGTCCCGTCCACTTCGAGCACCCAAAGAGGAAGATCGCTCGTGCAATGCTTGCGATACCACGAAAGGCGACTGTCTACCGAGATCGGTTCGGTATCGGCCGTTGCCATGCGTCCGGGAATTGCCGCGTTATAGATTTCAACGATCGCGCTCAAATCATCTAGCGTCGCATCTCGGATATTCATGTATATACAATGATGGGTTGATTCACCGTCAATGACAGGTTTGTTCGTCTTTAGTGTATAGCCTCCAAAACACT
>JAXHUC010000154.1:0-15055 GCA_034189805.1 Cyanobacteriota bacterium | reverse complement strand
CGGAATCGACACCACCGACGTGCGACCCCTAGCTCAGCCGTGGATGTATCTGATATTACTCGGCTGCACCATATTGCTGTTATTCGTCGATGGATGGGCTGTCTGGGCGGCAGTGTCGTAAACAAAATCAAAACCACCTCAAGCGAACACCGCTGACCCCACGTCGTTCTCGCCCAGTGCGCCAATGACACACTTATAGCAATTTTCGTTTAGGTTGACCCCACGGGTGAGAACGGTTTTTAAATATAGATCGCAGTTAGGGCAACATTTTCTGCGATTACCCGCCCCGAAAATTGTCTGGGTTCTATCTTTGTGAAAACCGCGATAACATCTCAAATAAAACCGACAAATTTTCACAACTTTTCCGCTCGAGATGTCGAGTAAGGCCTTAAAACTTTGTTAAAGTCTTTAAGAGTGTAGATCGATCGCCCTCCAAGACAATAATTCCGTATCGAATTGTCTTTAGAGTTGCTAGTTTTCCGGGGCAGAGCCAACGCTCTCGGTATCGCCGCAACCCGATCGGCGTAGATCCCCACTTTTGAGACTAGAAACTCGAGAATTGGATGGCAAAATTAAGATGAAAAAACTTATTAGCGGTCTGCGTCAATTTCAGACCAGTTACTTCAGCACCCACCACGCGATCTTTGAAGAACTCGCTCGGGGTCAGCACCCTCGAGTCTTGTTTATCACCTGCTCCGATTCTCGGGTCGATCCCAACCTGATTACCCAAGCCCAAGTCGGCGAACTGTTCGTCATTCGCAATGCCGGAAACCTCATCCCTCCCTTTGGGGCGACCAATGGCGGTGAAGGAGCTGCCGTCGAATATGCCATCCAAGCCTTGGATATCGAACAAATAATCGTCTGCGGCCATTCCAACTGCGGAGCGATGAAGGGATTGCTCAAACTCAGCAAGCTCGAAGAAGATATGCCCCTCGTTTACGAGTGGCTCAAACAAGCTGAAGCCACCCGGCGCTTGGTCAAAGAAAACTACTCGACCCAGGAAGGCTCTCAACTCCTAGATTTGACCGTTGCTGAAAATGTCCTGACCCAAATCGAAAACCTGCGCACCTATCCGGTAATTCATTCGCGGCTTCACCAAGGCAAACTCCACTTACACGCTTGGGTGTATCAAATCGAGTCTGGAGAAGTCTTAGAGTACGATCCGACGCGCCATGCTTTCGTCCCCCCCGATGGATTCGTGGAAGCATCTTTGCAAGGTTGCACGCTGTCGCAATCTCCGACCGTACCCTCTTCAACGGTTGGCGTTCACTATACCTCCTCGAACGGCAGGACAAACGCATCCACGGCATCTGACGATCGCTCCTGGATTTCTACGGAACAACAGGAACGGATTTATCGGGGTTCGGCATCGCGGTAGATGAGCGTCGGGGGCTTCAGGAGCTTCGGGAGCTTCGGGAGCTTCGGAGGCTGGGGGAGAGAGATTTCGGTAAGATTACGCCATTAGTTGTTCTAATGTGCTCAACGCCTAACGGCATCTAAGGTAGTCGCACCACTCAACCCCTTCATGCTGGAGGTCGTACAAAGAAGCGTGCTCAACGCCTAACGGCATCTAAGGTAGTCGCACGAACGAGTCTTGTGGTGGTCGATGACAATTAGCTTCGTGTGCTCAACGCCTAACGGCATCTAAGGTAGTCGCACCGCCACGCAACCGAATACCCTAAAGACTTCAAGCAAGTGCTCAACGCCTAACGGCATCTAAGGTAGTCGCACATGACGATGACGAACGCAAACCAGCAAACCAAAGAGTGCTCAACGCCTAACGGCATCTAAGGTAGTCGCACCTTCGATCGGGCGATATCGGAGACAATAATAGGCAAGTGCTCAACGCCTAACGGCATCTAAGGTAGTCGCACCTCGTTTATGGAGCTGCTCCTGCGAGAGGCACGCGCGTGCTCAACGCCTAACGGCATCTAAGGTAGTCGCACCTCTAACCCAACGATGACTGCGATCGCCGAAGTCCTTGTGCTCAACGCCTAACGGCATCTAAGGTAGTCGCACCTGTCCCTCCAGGGACACACCCTCTGTCCCTCCAGGGAGTGCTCAACGCCTAACGGCATCTAAGGTAGTCGCACACCAATATCGTCCCCCAGCACCCAGAAGTGAACCGAGGGTGCTCAACGCCTAACGGCATCTAAGGTAGTCGCACCCGGAAGGTAGAGCTACGGGCAAGGCTCCCCCCTTGTGCTCAACGCCTAACGGCATCTAAGGTAGTCGCACACTAATTACTTTCTCGAGGGTCATGTTCCGCCTCGTGCTCAACGCCTAACGGCATCTAAGGTAGTCGCACTCCCCTGCTGGATCGTGAATCCACAGTCCGTCATCGTGTGCTCAACGCCTAACGGCATCTAAGGTAGTCGCACTTATTGGGTAAAGAGTTGCCGGCTTTGAGTGACTAGTGCTCAACGCCTAACGGCATCTAAGGTAGTCGCACCTCGCAAAATTAATCGCCGTCGGTGCTGGGGTATTCGTGCTCAACGCCTAACGGCATCTAAGGTAGTCGCACAACCGGCTCGATCGAGGAAGACTCGAACAACGTCATGTGCTCAACGCCTAACGGCATCTAAGGTAGTCGCACAGCGGCTGCTGAAACCCTTACCTGGCGAGCGTTCCTAGACCATTTTACAAGCACACCACCCAAAACGGCGATCGCCCGCCAAATTTTCCCATTTTCTCTCCAAACTGACATGCTGTATCCCCCACCCACTCTTGCTTCTAGCAAAATACAAGCACCTCGACCTCAATAAAAATCCCTCAAACCCATCCCTAGCAAAGAATACAGGCGATCGAATCTCGAATGCGAACCTCACAGCCTCAGATGCTTGTATTTTCAGAGCAACCGTCACTCTCGCGAGGATAGATTTTACTCCCCTGTCCTCCTCACCAGATACCCACGCTTAACATCGCTACCCTACATGCCGAAACGAGAGGTTCCCGGCGAAGCGATCCGTCGCTGATTCAGCCGCAAAAACAGAACGGCCGGAAATTGATAGTATTCCATCACTAGCCACGCCACGCAGCTCAAGTGGGCAAGAAACGTCAATCCAGCCCAAAGGACGGGAAACCAGTGCCCGGAGCTATCGGGAAGCGTGGGAAAAATATAAGCGCCGAGGGCAACGATCGCTGTTGGGAGGAGGATAAAGGCGATCGCCAAGCACCAGACCCATCCATTGAGGGGATCGACACTCCGGTGGGTGGGTTTCCACTTGCGACCGTTCCACTGCCACGCCAACGAGGGAGAACTATCGATTAACTGTACCGATTGCTTGGCCAAGTTAGCGGAAAAGATGTGGTTGCACGAATCGCAGCCAAACGCCTCGGTGAGGACGAGGGCAGAAATTTGACCGCGACGACATGCCGGACAGACATACGCATTTCGGAGGTCGAGCGGAGTAATGGGTTGGGAGGGACTCACCGGCTGGGTCATCATTCGTTCTTTAAGACCTAAACGTTAACGATCGCGCCTTAAAACAATCGACGATCGTTGTCTTATGATTGTAGGCTTGTTGTCATCGGCAACACCAAAAACCTCGGGATCTTGTAACGTTTGCTCAGGGCATTTTTCCACGTTTGGTATCCACGCGCGACCGGGCGGTTGCTATATGATGGTGACAAACATTAGCAGGCTCATTCATGCAGAGAGTGCCGATGAGTCCCGAGGCGATCGAACTCCTCTCAAAAATGACCGGATCGCGTTTCGAGCGAGAATCGATCGCCCGCTCGGATCTGTTTCTCGCCTGTTCGATCTGGGTGATGCTAGGAACGCTATTCGTCGATGGCACGATCGAAAATAGGGAAACGCAACAGCTACAACTCGTCCTCGATCGACTCATCGAGACCGATCTCGATCTCCGTCAGTTTTCTCGGGCTGTATTGCAGGGAATCCGCCAGCACAAGATTTATCAAAGACCCGAAAAGTTACCGATTTTAGGTGCATATCTATCGGTGGGGGAAAAATTGCTATTGCTAGGTTTCGGCTGTCAGATGTCTGGTATCGATGGCAAAATTCATCTCAAAGAACGGCAGTATCTCGGCACGATCGCCAGTTATCTTCAGGTAAACTATAGTTACTTTGCCATCCTCGAAGCTACGTTTTTGGGGACGCAAGTGTCAGACGATCGGGCATTGGCCGAAGTCTACGATCTCCTCGATCCGACCCGATTTCCCTCTCCGGATGCGGTTTCGGTTGCGGCAGCCCGCTATCTGCGGGAATACTTACCTCCGTTAGACTCCTAGACTTTCCTCTTATTTCAGCTCATCTGTCAACTCGATCGAACGGGCAATCGAATCTGCCGATCGACAGCGTTTCAGGCTCTATATCTAGCGTCTTACTTTTCGAGAGGAAATACATCTAGTTATTCGTCGGCACGATCGGTGAATCGGTCTATCGACTTAATATCCCCCAGAATGTCTGACCGAATCGTAGTTTTGCCCGAATATTGCATCCATAAAGAGTTAGCAAAAAGTTGAGTAACTTTGTCACAAATGATGCAATGCGATCGTTCTCGGTCAAAAATCGGGGTATCCGTCCATTAGATACCCCGAGCGTTAACATTTAAGTGGATAGGATTCGGGTCTCAAAGGTCGCCAAACTAGAAAGACCCCGAAGACTACCGAGACCGACGGCGATCGATGCTGACTTCATGAGTCACTCGACTGCCGTCTGTTTCCATTTTTAGCTCGGCTTTGCTCCGGTATCCGTCGCTTGCCGTCAGAACTCCCGCCACAACAGCCATCACCATCAAAATTGGGAGACGGGGGCGATGGAAAAACGGCGAGACTGAGGTGAGCACCATCTTCAGCAATATCTTCAGCCACTGGATGCCGATTGCCCTCGAGTCGAGGTACGCGGTATTAGCAGGCTCCTCGAATTCCGTCGCTCGAATCAAATCTAAAACATCAATGTCGAGCGTCCGGCTACCCCAAAGTGTCCGAGCTTCTTGGCGCTGAGCAACCGCCACCCAATCATCGTTGATGCAGAAAGCAAACAGACAGTTGCCTGAAAGAGGAATCTCATCAGTCAGACAACCGTCCTTGCGCAGTGCTTGAATACATTTCTCAAATGCAATATCGGATTCGAGAAGAATCTCCTGAGAGCGTTGGCGGACGCTTTTGGTCAAGCGGATAGTATTCGGCTTCATAAAAAGACCTTGTATACGGAGTTTACATCTAGCAACTCAACCGCGAAACAGCCTTAGAATGAATCTCTTTGCAGCCAGTCCACCCCTAGAAAGTTGACAAGAAAGAGTTTGTTGCTTAAAACTCTGTGTTTGGGTGTAGATACTGGGCATTGAAAATATCGCTACGCTTCATTCCCACAAACAAGACGTTCGCGTAACAAGATTCTCTGGCTGACAAAGCAGAAAGACTCTAAGAGTCTCTATGACTAGAGTTGCCAATGCTACAACACAGAGTATTCTCCCTTTCCCATGTCCCCACGATCGAGAGCGGTTTCCCTTCCATTGGTCTCAAGCTATTCTATCCCCATACAACTTTTTACGTCGGTGACGATTCAAGTGAAGTTGGATAAAGTAACATTAAGATTTTGTCCGTGTAATTGCTTGCTTGATTTACTATACTCAATGTTTATTCGGAAGGAAAAAATATAACTAACAAGGATACTAGCAAATTTTAGACCAAAACGTTAGCGAATTTACAACTTTTTGCTAACCTATTAGACCTTGGGGGGTCTATTACTAAACGACTAATTCAAGCCGCTCGTAGCTAAAGCTCGGTCGAAGGCTTTGCTTTAGTCTTCATCTTAGCTAACAGTCCGTCATTCCTCCAAATTCATTGAAAATTCGATCGATTGCAAACTGTGAAACCACCGCAGAATGAGACTTGGAGAATGTAATTCTATCTCAAAACTCTGAAGGGCGATCGGTCAATTTTTTTTATCTTCCCAAAGATAGATGTGATATCGATCGCCATTTATAAGTGATACGAGCGCTTCTAAAGTGCGATCGTATCACTACCAATTTTGAACGATCTCATGTAATATCTACACTCTCCTTCAATCGAAATCCAAGTTTAGCAAAATTAGAGAGGTGGAGGAAAAACGAGTCACGAAATAAATTGAGGATCTTACCTATCTGTGAAGATATAATCATCGAATCTAAACATAAGATTAAAATTAAAATAAAAGCTGAAAATAATTGTTATGGAAAGATGCTTAACTTAGGTAGATTCAAAAGCGCTTTTCGGGGTGAGTTGAGTAAATGTCAATCGTTCTGATAGATATCGTTACAAGCTATAAGTCAGGGCAAAGAGAACGTGCGTTTTTTCTAGGCTCGGTCATATGAAAACGCGAGCATATAGTATCATCGCACAACACAACCGCGATTTCTGCAATTTTGTAGAATGCGGCTCGTCACTGGTAAGGAAATAGGATATTGCTCGATCGAATTTGGTTAATTGGCGGAACCCGTGAAAGTCGCGAAATTGCCACGGCACTGGCAGAACACCGCATTCCGATCGCGATTTCCGTAACCACCCAGACGGCCCGCTCTCTCTACTCGGAATCTCCCTATCTCAACATCCGGGTGGGAAAACTCGATCGCGACAGTATCGAACAATTTTTGCGACAAGAACGTATCCGAGGGATTTTAGATGCTTCTCATCCCTACGCCATGGCTGTTTCGGAACTGGCGACGACCGCAGCCGAGGAGTACCAACTTCCTTATTTGCGATTCGAGCGTCCGGCACTAGAGGACGAAGAGCACGTCCTGCATCTGCCGAGTTTTAATGATTTACTCGGTGGCGACGACCTCCGCAGCGAGCGAGTCTTACTGGTTGTCGGCTACCAAATCCTACCGCGCTTTCAGCCTTGGCAGGAACGATCGACCCTATTCGCGCGTCTGCTTCCCTCCCAAATTGCTCTCGAAACTGCGCTGGCTGCCGGATTTACCCCCGATCGCCTCATTGCCTTGCGTCCCCCCGTTTCCGCCGAATTGGAAGCAGCGCTGTGGCGGCAGTGGCAAATCACCATGGTGGTGGCGAAAGCCTCGGGAAAAGCGGGGGGAGAGGATGTTAAGCGCCAGGTAGCAGCAGAGTTGGGTGTGAAGCTCGTAATTATCGATCGTCCGGTGTTGAGCTATCCCCAGCAAACGAGCGATATTGCCGAAGCCGTGACATTTTGCCTTCGGAATGTTGCGTCAAATTAAAGAATGTAAACTAAAAAATAACTCAACAATAAAACAATTTTCAAAAACTCCGATGGCTACCCAACAAAAACCCCTATGGGATCGGTTTCTCTCACCGATCGTCCGATCGCTGATAAATGAAGACGAACTGCGCCAGTTCGATCGCAGTATTGATTGGCAAACCGAATGCGATCGTCTCGGCAACTCCAGCGTCACTTATCCCGAATACTACCGCAACGGCAACTTTCACGGTATCCAAGGCGGCTACCTCACTTCTGGCGCGGCCGTTTCCTACGATCCCATCACCCAATACGTCTTGCCTCCAGGGGAAAACTGGGTGCGCCAAAGCTTAATCGATGCCATTGGTGCTAAACCCCGGCGGATTCTCGATCTCGGCTGCGGTACGGGTTCGACGACACTGACGCTCAAACGCGCATTTCCCGAAGCGGAAGTCATTGGTTTAGATTTATCTCCCTACATGCTGTTTATGGGAGAATACAAAGCGCGCCAAGCCGGGTTAGAGATTCAATGGCAGCACGGCAATGCAGAACGCACCGGATTTGCCGATGCCTCCTTCGACGTAGTGACGATGGCGCTGCTGTTCCACGAAACCCCCCCGGCAGTATCCCAGGCGATTCTCCGGGAGTGCTACCGACTATTGGTTCCCGGAGGAGAAGTGCTGATGCTCGACGGCAACCAGCGTACCCTCCACAACACCGATTGGCTGACAGAAGTGTTTGAAGAGCCTTATATTAAAGAGTATTCAGCGGGTAGCGTCGAGGCCTGGATGGGAAGTGCGGGATTTGCAGCCGTGCGCACCCAAGAGTTTTGGTGGATGCATCAAGTGACGCGAGGCATCAAACCCTTACCAAGTGACAATCCGACTGTCCGAGTTACGACAACGACCCCTGAAATTTCCGATTTGGGTATGGCTGGAATCCCAACTCCTGCATTTTCAACGGCACATGGTTCTTAAAGCAGTTTTATTCGACTTCAACGGCGTTATTATCGACGACGAAGGAATTCACGAGGCATTAATCGAGCAGATTCTTCTGGATGAAAATTTGCGACCCAAACCTGGAGAGTTCAATCAATTTTGTTTGGGTCGTAGCGATCGCGCCTGTATACTCTCGTTGTTGGAAGATCGCGGTCGGTATATTTCCGAGGAGTATCTCGACAAAATCCTCCAGCGCAAAACGGAAGCCTACCAGCAGCAACTCGAGACCTTAGAAAGACTGCCGATTTATCCCGATGCGGAAAGTTTGCTGTTCAAGTTTCAGGGAGCTGGGTTGAAGATGGCAGTGGTGAGTGGCGCGCTGCGATCGGAAATCGAACTGATTCTCGATCGATCCCGATTGGCGCGGTATTTTTCTCTGGTGGTTGCCGGGGATGACATCACCACCAGCAAGCCGGAACCGGATGGGTATTTACTGGCCCTGGAACGGTTGAAACAGGCGCATCCGGAGTTAAATCTTCAGCCGTCGGAATGTTTGGTTGTTGAGGATACCTTCGCCGGGATCGAAGCCGCCAAACGCGCCGAGATGAAAGTGGTGGGGGTGGCGCATACTTACCCGTTTCACATGCTCCAGCGTTTGTGTAACTGGACGGTGGACTATCTGACGGAGTTGGAGGTCGATCGGGTGCAGCGGGTGTTTGAGGGACGAGAGCGGGATGTGGAGTTAGAGGAAATTTCCTCGTGAGTGGAGTAGGTTCGATCGCCCTGAGATGGTATAATAGGCTCTGCGATTGACGGGGAATTAGCTCAGTTGGTAGAGCGCTGCGATCGCACCGCAGAGGTCAGCGGTTCGAATCCGCTATTCTCCATTTCCCGAGTTTTACAGATAGATAGGCGATCGGTATTTCAGCGAATGTTTGACTGAAAGGCGATTGGGGTGGCTTATCCAAGCTTAAGTTTTTATTTGCTAGCATCTAAGAAAGAGGCGATCGAAAAGCAGGCGATCGGATAATTTACAAACATTTCTGCCTCGATTCAAGAATATAAAGCTATCGTATATTTCAATTGGAGATCGTTAATGGTTGAAGTATTTAACATATTCAATAGTTTTGATTTTGCCTTAATCGGGAAATACCTGATTGCAGAGTTATTAATCGGAATTTGTATTGGAGTTGCCATTAAATATATAGCTCAGTTCAAAGCTAACCAAGCGGATAATACTCAAATATTTTCTGCCAAAGACTATTCCTCAATATATTTTGGGACAAATTTTCCAAGAGGAGAATTCGATCCGTTTAAGCTTCCACCTGAATTTGTCATTGTCCGATACAGTAACGATCGAGTTATCTGTGAAGAGTTTTTCACATTTTTAGGCGATTCAACGAAAGCTACGTATGAAAATGGTCAATGTCAAGGGTATGAATTTTCAGTTGCATCGTCACCTATATATCTGTGTACAGTTGTTATCCCAATCGTATTAGGATTTTTTCCAAGCATCCTATCGTTTTATGAGACAGTTGGAATTCCGTTACTGATATCGGGATTGTTTTGGATGTTCGTAACCTTCTTTATTCCCATACTTTTCATATTATTGAAACAGGAAAGAGCTAATCCAGAATAGTGAGCGAGCCAAAGACTTAACCTCAGTCTTGAAACTTACTTAAAACTTAAAACACCAATTTTTAAGCTTGGAGAGAATTCAAACCGCCGTCGAAGATGCGATCGATCGAGATCGAGCTGGTAGAAATGCAGATTCTGGAATCCCCCGCTCGATCGAATCCTCAATTAAATCTTCAATCCCACACCACTCAATGTAAATACGATCGTCCACGATCCGGAAGTGAGCGAGGATGCTGTGGATGCGTTGGCTGGGTGTCCAACCCGTTGTAATCAGAAGATAATTGTCAGTTGTTCGATCGCAAACCGCGATCGCTTCTGCCGGACTTTCTGGATCGTCTGGATGCTCGGCCCGAACCCGTTGAGAGAGTTGAGCGTGTTCGTATAAAACTTTCTGCAAGGTTGTGCGGTATTGTTCTAATCGATCCATTGCTCGATAACCTCCGTCAGCGGATTAAATACCATCAGGCGAATCCCTTCATCCTGAATTAAATTCTGAATGATTTTCTTCTGAAACAAACTTCGATAAACATCGGCAGGAATAGCCAAATAAGGTAAACGAGTCGATTCACGACGACGCAAAATGGAGCGATAGAGCATATATTGTCCGATGGCTTTTTGTAATTCCGAAAGCTGTCCGATCGTCCCAAAAACCTTGATTTCGATGGCTAACGCACAAACCCCTCGATCGACAACATTTTTCTGGGCACCAAGGTCAGGGTAAACACGAAGTTCAAGATCGCCCAAGACAAGTGGATCGTGAGTAATGCTCCAGCCCTCCTTGAGTAGGGCATTTTTGACAATGTTGTGGTAGAGGTCACGGCGAGGCACAACTAGCACATCAAGTTTAATTTTTTTATTGTAGCAATCTATTATAAGTTAGGGTTTACGCAACTCGGATCGTGAAAATAATTTTTATAGTCCTCATTTTAATATTATTTTCGGGGTGTTCTTCAAAGCCCTATGTCGTTCAATACTCCGAGGGAACCTCGACAACAGGAGGACATGAAATCTATGTTGTAAGTCACGGCTGGCATACGGGTTTAGTTGTGCCTGCTGGTGACATTCAAGCCAGGCTTCCTAAATTGAAAGAAAGATTTGGCGATATTCCATATATAGAGTTTGGCTGGGGCGATAAAAATTCCTATCAAGCTCAGGAGATAACCACTGGATTAGCGCTGAGAGCGATACTATGGCCGACAGATACTGTAATCCATGCAGTGGCAGTCTCAAAAAACGCCAACGAGCATTTCCCGAATAGTGAAGTTGAGAAATTATGCCTGAAAAATGGTGCATTTTTTTCCTTAACCAGCTTCATCTCAAATAGTTTCGATCGAGACCAAAAAGGAAAAATATTAGAACTCAAAAATAGAGTATCTGACAATAGTCAGTTTTACGAAAGTGTCGGAAAATATTATTTAATGAATACTTGTAATCATTGGACGGCAAAAGGATTGAAAAGTGCCCGAATTGATATATCACCGACATTCAAAATAACAGCCAGCAGCGTCATGAATTTTATACGAGAGTATAACCAAACAGCGAGAATAACTTCGGAGTGCGATCGCTCATCATTGTAGGCTCATTATAGGCTGGGTTGACGCAAGGAAATCCAAAATTGCCTGTCACTTGGGGCTTGACCTAGAGTTCACTCTAGGTTTTATAGTCTGAACATGACGAGTGAATTCACCATTAAACAAGTTTCTGAGGCAACGGAGCTAAGTATCCATACTTTGCGTTATTACGAGAAAGTTGGGCTTTTAGCACCAATTCGACGAGCTTCCAATGGTCATCGGCGGTATTCTGCCGAGGATGTTGCTTGGCTAGAATTTTTAGTGCGGCTGCGAGACACGGGAATGCCTATCCAGAACGTGCTGGCCTTTGCCGATCTAATTCGCCAGCATCCCGAGCGGGTTCGTGAAAGGCGCATGCTCCTAGAAGAACATCGTCAACAGGTCAAACAACATTTAGAGGCATTAACCCACAATTTGCATGTCATCGATTTGAAGATCGAGCACTACAAGCACCTCGAGGCAACTGGTGAAAACGATCGCAACTGCATCTTCTGGAAACGCTATCTCGAAAGTGCTGTAGACGACTCATCAAACAAATGTCGAACCCGTAACGTTCCCGACAAATAGCATCCCGACAAATAACAATCGAGAAGATCGAATGAATACCTTTCAAGGAAAAGTCGCCTTCATCACTGGAGGGAGTTCTGGTATCGGTCATGCGACGGCAATTGCATTTGCCGAAGCGGGGGCCAAAGTTGCGATCGCGGCCCGTCGAGTTCGCGCAGGCAGCGAAACCGTCCGAGAGATCCAAACCGCAGGCGGTGAAGCGACTTTTATCGCCACCGATGTTACCAAGCGTGAAGACATTATCGCATCGATCGACAAAACCGTTGACCTCTACGGGCGACTGGATTATGCCTTCAACAATGCTGGTACGGAAGGTAAATTTGCCCCCATGACCGAATTGACAGAAGCCGACTGGGAGCAAACCATCAGTACCAATCTCAAAGCAGTTTGGCTCTGCATGAAGTATGAAATCAAACAACTACTCAAACAAGACAGTGGCGGGGCAATTGTCAATACGTCTTCTTGGCTCGCGAAAGGCGGATTAATTGGCTCAACGATTTATTCTGCTAGTAAAGGGGGATTAGATGGCATCGTGCGTCCCGCAGCCTTGGAGTATGCTTGCCAGGGTATTCGCATCAACAATATCAATCCCGGCATCATCGACACAGAAATGCTACGACGCTTTTTTCAACCCGAAGATGAAGCGGCAAAACCGTTTATCAATCATATTCCGACTAAACGTTTGGGGACCTCAGCAGAAGTCGCAAAAACTGTGATCTGGCTTTGTTCTGATGCCGCTTCGTACGTCACCGGACAAACCATTTCTGTAGACGCGGGGTATGCCATTCCCGGACACCGCTAACAGACCTCAACCCATACGGAAGAACAGCTTAGAAGTCGATATGCGTAAAGTCTTTTTGATGATTCCCGTCCTGGCCGTTTTACTGCCTTTCTTGTCGCCATTCCCGATGGCTCGTGTAGAGGCAGAATCCCGATCTACTTCATTCACTCGGAATTCAAATGCGATCGCTCGAAACATTCACCTCGCTAAGTCAGAGCCTCCAATCGAGCTTCCTGCCAATTTCGAGTACCCCAATGGAATTACCCATGCCAGTGACGGAACGCTCTATGTTGGCTCGATTACCAGCGGACAGATCTTGCGAATTACGCCTGATGGCAAGACTGAAACTTTTTTCTCGGGAAATGATGACGTATTTGCCGCTACCAGTTTGCGCCTAGATGAATCGCGCGATATTCTCTGGGGAACCTCTCCAGATTTTCTAGGAACCCGCAACTCCGAGGGCGAAGTCACTCATCGCTTACCTCGCGTTTTTGCGATCGATACCCGCTCTGGCACTGTGCTGCATGTGATTCCCATGCCCGAGGGTGGCTTCGGCAACGATATTGCCCTCGATCGAGAAGGCGGCCTTTACATCACCGATAGCACTCTAGCTCGTATTCATTATTTAGCACCACAAACAACTCAGTTGCAGACCTGGGCCGCGGACGAACGGTTTCGTGCCCAGGGCATTGGACTCGCTGGAATTGCACGCAGAGCAGATGGTGTCCTCATCGTGGGTCACTATTCCCAGGGTGAGTTATTCAAAGTAACACCTCAACCCCAAGGTCGGCCAAAGGTTGAAGTCATCTCTTTAGAACGGCAGCTTGAAAATCCAGATGGGATGCAGTTTGCTCCCGATGGTTCGCTCATTCTGACAGAAGGTGCCGCTGAGAGTAACAACGGTCGTCTTTTACATATCCATGTCTTTGCACCTGGAACGACTCCAAAACGGATTGAAACCTTAGCAACCGATCTCAGATCACCTGTGAATTTAACATTAGCAGGGGGTGAGATTTGGGTTACAGAGTCTCAGATCCGCCATCGTTTGATACCAGGGCAAGAAACTGAGATTCCCGATCGCTTTTTGATTCATCGATTTAGGCTGCCGTAAATGCGGTCGCTTGTTGCATCTGAATTTCATGTTTGATGCGCTGAGGGATCTGCCTCTTGAGCCGATGGTGGGTAATATTTTGTGTTACTTTGCCGCACCTCATTCGATCGATTTTAGATTCTATGAGTTTGCGGCTATCTTCTGGGCTTCACGTTGTTCTAAGAGATCCCAGAGATCGCTTTCTTCGTCGTCCTCCTCTTCAGGTAGATAGGAGTCGATCGCCCGACGAATGGACGCTGCGGCAATTCCTATTCCGAGAAATTCAGGGATTGCCAGGGCAATTCGAGTAATGGCATTGACCCGTGCGACTTGTTCGTTGAAGGCGATCGTGCCAAAATCGGCGACCACAATATGGAGATTGAGGATAAAGTTAGCAACACCCGTAAATAGAGTGACGAATAAAATAATTTTTGTGCCATTGACGAGTGCCCGATAAACTCTCGACTCTTTGAGTAGGGCTTTTAATAATTGTTCCTGGTGCGGCGAAGTTGGATTCATACCTTGCATGAGAAAGTAATACATAATAGGCTTTCCCATGACGATCGAACTCCAAAACACCAAAATCGTAAAGATCGAACTCACACTATCTTTGAATGCAAACAGAATTCCATCGACAAACCAAAATGCTAAGATGCCACGCCCGATCGCAAATGCCCCAACATAACTGGTAATAAAATTAAATCGTTTCGTAATAAACAATAAATCGATAAAAACCCAAGCAACAGAAACCAGTGCCGCAACAATATAGGTAGTGACTGTCCCGAGTTGCTCGCTGAGATTGTCCAAAATGAGGATGGGAATAACCGCTCCCATGACGATATCGAGGACGAGTTTGACTTTACGATTCATAGCTGTGTTGCTCTGCGACTTCTGTAAGCAAGGGGTGTTGGTGATGGATGCAGGTTAAGCAGTTTGGTGGGTCTTCAAGGAGAGAATTTCGCGAGCGGCCCGGATACCACTTTCTAAGGCACCGTGAACGGTAGCGGCGCGAGTCGGATGAGTGGCTTCACCGGCAAAGAACAAAACTCGATCGACTGGCTGGGCAAGTTGCGATAGCAAGCCCGTACCATTCACCGGAACGTAGGAATAAGCCATCCGCGCATAGGGATCGGTCTGCCAATCCACAAACAGTGCATCAGTTATAGCACTACGCAAATACGTTAGGACAGATTTTGAAGGCGGCATCTACACAATCTCGAAGGTGAGGAAATTCCTTTAACCTCTGCTTCATCCATGTCTTTAAAACAGCCCACCAATTCTCAATTTTGTTTAAATCTGGTGAGTACGCTG
>JAXHUC010000153.1:0-15486 GCA_034189805.1 Cyanobacteriota bacterium | reverse complement strand
TACTTAAAACATTCATAGCTTCTGACTTCTGGAAATATGTCTGTGTAGTCCCGGCAATATTCATCAACTAACGGGATTGTCTTTTGAGCGTCTCTGGCTCAATGTTGAATCACTTGTAGCTCTACATCCATTGCCATATCTGATTTTCAGAGATTTCTGGTTGGGATTTTTCCATTCTACTCCTCGGAGAGTGACAGAAGAGGGTTAGTTCTGGCCGTGGCGACTCTCTCGATGATTATTCTTGGGGGTCATGCCGAACACTCCGACTCTGTGACCTCCCCACAACTTCAATCGAAACCCTCCATATCTTGTTTTCTCCTCGGTTCTATTGCACTCATTGCCAAATTACTCAACAATTTGCCCATTCGCCTTTCTCCTTGGCGGCATTTTCCTCACACTCCCATCGACTCCTTATTTTGCCCACAACTCCTCCTAATTATTAAAAACATACACCTGTCAGGGGGAGTCAAGGGAGATACAAAATTCTTCCTTGTCCCCCGTGTCCTCTCAGACCTAAATCTGAGCGGGTTCGGGAATGGTAATGTCGATCGAGGTGACTTCGAGAGCCGGATCGAGGTTAGAGAGGGAGGGTTGAATCGCGTCGGAATTGCCCACAACTAAAATCACCAGATTCTCCGGCTTGAGATATTTTTGGGCGACTCGCTGTACGTCTTCGATGGTGGTCGAGGCGACTCCTTGCTGGTACTTGAAGATAAAATCTTCTGGGTAACCGTAATACTCGTAGCGCATCAGGCGCGACAGGGTTTGGGCGGGATCGGTGAAGTTGAAGACGAAGGAATTGATGGTCGATTCCTGGGCGTATTGCAACTCTTCGGGAGTAATCGGTTGGTTTCGGATGCGCTCGATTTCCCGTTGGATCGATCGAAGGAAAGGAACGGTGGCATCCGATCGGGTTTGTCCGCCGGAAATAAAGACTCCCGGATAGTCGTATCGAGCGCTCCAGGCTGCGTATACACTGTACGCCAATCCCTGGCGCGATCGAATTTCGTTGAACAACCGTCCGCCAAATCCGTTGAGAACTCCATTGAGCACCCCCAAAGCCGGATGGTCGGGATTATCTCGCTGACCGCCTAAATGACCGACTTGGATGTAGCTTTGGGTCAGTTGCGGTTGGTCGATGAAAAATACACCCCCCTGCTGGGCTTGCTCGACGGGAGGCAATTCGATCGGTTCGAGATTGGATTGCTTGCGCCAGTTGCCAAAATGTTTCTCCACCAGGGCTTTCATCGCGGCGGTGTCGAAATCCCCCACTACGCCCAAGATCGTATTATTCGGGTGGAAATAGCGCTGGTGGAACGCCACTAAATCCTCTCGGGTAATATTCTCGAGGGTCTGGTATTCTGAGATGCGAGCGTAGGGACTTTGCGCGCCGTAGATGAGCTTGAAAAATTCTCGCGACGCAATATCGCCGGGATCGTCGTTGCGACGGGCGATATTTCCCGCAAACCGAGTCTTGGCAACCTCTAACTTCTCCGGTGCGAAGACGGGTTCTCGCAGCACTTCGGCAAACAAGCCCAAGACTCGATCGACATCTTCGCTCAAGGCACTAAACCCCCCCGAACCGGAGGTCTGACCGATCGAGGTTTCCACCGAAGCCGCTCGCTGCTCGAGAATTTGGTTAAGTTCGTCCCCGGTATGTTTTTTCGTGCCGCCCGTTCGCATTACCGTTCCGGTCAAACTCGCTAACCCTACTTTGTCGCCCGGTTCCAAGCGGCTACCCGTACGGACGATCGCCGTTCCGCTCACTAAGGGCAGCTCCCGATCTTCGACCAAGTAGACTACCATGCCGTTGTTTAGCTCGAACCGGGTATAGTCGGGAAGTTGAATTTCCGGCAGCGGTGGAAACTCCAGCTCGGTATAGTGTTTGGGGGTTCTCTCGGCCGTGGCGGGCAAGGCGATCGAACTTAAGAGCACTCCGATGGTGACGAGGATGCCGATCCAAAATCGGCTCTGATGAATTCTTAAAATTTGATTCATGGGCTAATTGCAAAATGGGAAATGGGGAATGGGGAACGGGGAGCTTCGGGAGCTGGGGGAGCTTCGGGAGGTGAGGAAGATGGGGGAGGTGAGGGAGGCTTCAGGGGCTGAGTGGTTGAACGAGATCTCAATTCTCCCGTTTCCCCCGATTCTCCCGTTTCCTCCGTTTCTCTCCTCTCCGCGTCACCGCGTCTCCGTGTCCCCGCGTCATCTACAGCTCCCGAAGCCTCTACTCCTCAAGGGGTAACAGCCGTCCGGTAGTGCGATTTTCTGGGGTGAAGGTGGCTCGGGCGACGCGGAGGATATCATCGGTGGTGACGGCTTCGATCGCCTCGATTTCTTGAAAGAGGTTGCGCCAGTCCCCAGTTTTCACGTCGTAGGATACCAATAAGCTGGCCATCCCGGAGTTGGAATCGAGCGATCGCAGCAATCCGGCTCGGGCTTGGGTTTTGACGCGCTCGAGTTCCTCGGGGGACACGGGTTCGGCGCTCAGGCGCTCGATTTCGGCGTGGAGGGCCGTCGCCACTTCGTCAATCGTGCGACCCGGAGCGGTCAGGGCGTAGAGTAGCATCAAATTTGGGTACTTATCTCCGGGAAACCCGCTAGTTCCCTGGGCGTTGAGAGCCACCTGTTGCTCCTCGATTAGAGAGCGATACAGGCGAGAAGTGCGACCGTCGCTGAGGATGCTCGACATGATTTCGTAAACGACGCGATCGGGATGGTCGATCGCCGGGATGTGATAGCCTTCGAGATACCAGGGCTGGGTTTGCATCCGGACGGTGACATCGCGCGCCTCGGTTTGGGGCGGTTCGACAGCTTCCACGGTGGGCGGTTTCGGAGCAGCCGGGTAGCGACCGAAGTAGACTTCGGCGAGTTCGCGTACGCGATCGGGATAAACATCTCCGACAATGGCGATCGTCAAATTGTTGGGAACGTAGTAAGTGTTGAAAAAGTCCCGTACGTTCTGGCGAGTCAGACTGCGCAAATCCTCCTCGTAGCCGATGACGGGTTGGCGGTAGGGATGGGTTTGGAAGGCTTTGTCGAGAAAGACTTCGATAATTTTGCCGATGGGGGAATTATCCGTTCGCAGGCGGCGTTCTTCGAGGATGACTTGTTTTTCTTTGTAGAATTCCCGAAACACTGGTTCGAGAAACCGCTCGGATTCGATCGACATCCACAGTTCGAGCTTATTAGCCGGGAAGCTGTAGAAATAGCGGGTGGCATCGGCCGAAGTCGTGGCGTTGAGTCCCACGCCGCCGGATTGTTCGACAATTTGACCGAACTGATTTTGGACGACGTATTGCGCCGCTTGCGCCTGTACCCGATCGAATTTAGCTTGCAGCAGCTTGGTTTGGAGCGAGGCGTTCTGGGATTTTGCCTTTTGCAGCTTCTCGAAGAGTTTATCTAACTCTTGCAATAGCGGTCGTTCGGCGGAGTAGTTTGTCGTCCCGATGAGCGGGGTTCCTTTGAAGGCTAAATGCTCGAGGTAGTGAGCGACTCCGGTTTGACCGGGGGGTTCGTCGGCTCCTCCCACATCTGCGTAGGTGATAAAAGAAACAACGGGGGCTTCGTGGCGTTCGAGGACGATAAACTTCAGCCCGTTATCGAGGGTAAATTCCGTGACCCGATCGATAACCCGATCGAGATAGGATTGAATCGGCACGTTCTGAGCCGTCGCCGAGCGAGCGCCCCATCCAACGGCGATCGAGAGGACTAAAGTCGCGGCGATCGCGAATTTGGGAACGATGGCAAATCGACGCGAGCGCGAGGGACTTCCCCCAACAACGCTCGAACTCGGTACCAGGCGAAATCGAGACAGAATCTGCGATAGAAACTCGAAAATGAAACTCATAGACTGGGTTAGAACAGAGCAGTGCGAAGTTTAGAGATACTTTACCAAAGGTGACAATCTGTGAATCTTTGTTGGATTCTGGGGCAAGGCACTACACAATAATCCTACAAACACGATCGCCATCGTAACGCTTTTATGAAAACTCTTCATCAGACTCAACCTCTAGAGGTTCAGACGCGAACTCGGATTCTGGCATCGGCTCAACGGCTCTTTGCCCGTCGAGGCTTCGAAGGTACGACCACCCGAGCGCTCGCACAGGAGGCGGGTGTGGCAGAAGGGACGCTCTTCAGACATTTTGACAATAAAAAAGCGATTTTGATAGAAGTCGCCACTCAGGGGTGGATCGAAATCCTCACGGATTTGCTCACGGAATTGAGCGAGATGGGCAGCTACAAAGCTGTTGCTCAGGTCATGCAGCGACGGATGCTTCATCTGCGCGAAAATGCCGATATGCTGCGGGTGTGTTTTCTCGAAGCCCAGTTCCATCCAGAATTGCGCGATCGCATTCAAGCCGAAGTCATCGATAAAATGACCGATGTGGCCGAGGCTTTCGTCCAAACGGCAATGGATCGGGGAATCTACCGCAAAATGAACCCCCGACTGGTGGCCAACGTCTTCTTGGGCATGTTCATGATTTCCGGCTTCAGCCATCAAACGATGCTCGGGCCAGAAGCCTCTCCGGCTGCATTGAAAGAGATGGCTGAAGGTCTGGCCGATATTTTTCTCAATGGCATTTTAGCCAAGGAGTAGGGCCATTGGGAGGACGCTCCGGACGCAGTGAGGAGAGGCTGGGGGAGCTGGGGGAGCTGGGGAAGCTGGGGGAGCAAGAGAAAAACGAACGGAATTGGCAACGAACGAGCGGTGATTCGTTATTCATCCCATCTCCGCATCTCCCCATCTCCGCATCTCCGCGTCTCCCCCTCTCCGCGTCTCCGCGTCATCTTCTCCCCATCTCCCTCACCTCCCTCATCTCCCTCATCTCCCAACCTACCCCGCAGAAGCCGCGCCAAATTCTTCTTGCAGCGCTTCATCGTTATCGTCGGCGATGGTGGCCACAACGGTAATCGATCGCGAAATTTCCCCCGGATTGAGGTCGGAAACCGATCGAGACGAGAGAACGACGATTTCCTCGCCGAGGATGCCAAACCGAGCTTCGTAGGTGCTAGACCAGTTCATTTCTAGTAGTCGGCGCATCATTTCGCTTTCGTCTCGAGCGGGGAGTTTGAGCACTGAAGACCAGACGGTAAGGGTATCTTCTTCGGTCGCTCCGGTAAGCTGGACGAAAACTTGAACGCTGCCGTACTTGAATTTCCACAAGTGCCCCGCATCGCTTTGACCCACCAGCACTTTTTGGTCTTCTGCCAAGCTCGAAATCACCGTTTCAATTTCTCGAACGTAGTCAATATTCATCGACTCGTCTGCGAACATATCCAGAGGTAAGGTATCCCGATCCATTGTCATATTCTTTCTCTACTTACTCGCATCAAATTGGCCAAATTCTCTTGAGTCCGATTCAAGCATATCAACAACACTCGCCAATTCGCGAAACCAGATCGCTCTTCTTGGGACTGGCGAGTAACGAGTCTGTCTAAATTGTCAATCGGGATTCGATCGCTGTAAGAAACGTCAGACGCGAGAATGGGGAATGGGTATTGGTGAAAGGTAATGGTGGTCTTCACTTTGTCAACCTGTCAATTTCCCCTGCCTCTAA
Source organism: Cyanobacteriota bacterium (assembly GCA_034189805.1). Classification (GTDB taxonomy): domain Bacteria; phylum Cyanobacteriota; class Cyanobacteriia; order Cyanobacteriales; family Geitlerinemataceae; genus Zarconia. Next base: position 9,925 of record JAXHUC010000153.1, on the reverse strand, counting down.
ATCTCGATCGCCCCGAGGGCTTTGAGGGTCGCGAGGGTCGCTGCCGAAATACCGCGAACGCCGGTAATATTCATTCCCGTGTAGGGTTTATCGGTTCTGAGGGTGTTGCGACATTCTCCAGCGTGCAAATCCCAAATCTTAATCGCCCGATCGTCGCTACTGCTGACTAACGTGGTTTCATCGGGGAAGCGAACGGACCAAATCGGGCTTTCGTGACCCGGTAAGGCGCGCAGACATTCTCCGGTACTGAGATTCCAGACTTGCAGCGTCGGTCGGAGCGTCGGATCGTCGGGCGTATCTTGCCCTTCATCTCGATCGCCGCAAACCAGGAGTTGGCCCGCCCCATCGAAGCGTACGGCGTGAATCCGATCCATCGAACTCGCCCAAGTGTGCAGGCATTCCCCCGTTGCCACCGACCATAATTTGATGGTGCGATCGTAACTGCCGCTTGCGAGGGTTTCGCCGTCGGGACTAAATGCCAAGGCATGGACGCGATCGCTGTGGTCGGGCAACACTCGCACGCAATTTCCACTGCCGACTTCCCAGAGTTTGACGGTGCGATCGTAACTGCCGCTCGCGAGGATGTCGCTATTGGGGCTAAAGGCGATCGCCGTCACCCGTTGGGTATGTCCTTCGAGGGTTTGCAGGCAATCTCCAGTTTCGAGATCCCAAAGCTTGACGGTGCGATCGTCGCTGGCACTGGCGAGGAGGCGATCGTCGCGGCTGAAGCAAACCGCTTGGACGAGGCGATTGTGACCCCGAAAGGTTTTGAGCATCTTTCCCGTTTCCGAGTCCCACAGTTTCACCGTCCAATCGTAACTGCCGCTCGCCAGCCAGCGCCCGTTATGGCTGAAGCCGAGAGACCAAACCCAATCGCGATGACCGGAGAGGGTTTTGAGAGGGCGACCGGAGAGGGCATTCCACAGGCGAATGGTGCGATCGTCGCTGCCCGTGGCGAGGGTGCGATCGTCCGGGGCGAGGGCAAAACTCCAAATTCGATCGCGATGACCGCGCAAGGTTCGCAGCGATCGCCCGGTTTCCACGTCCCACAACTGCACCATCCGTTCCGTGCTGCCCGTTGCCAGAATTTTGCTCTGGGGGTCGAAGGCGAGGGAGGAAACTTGGGCGTTGAAGCCGCCGAGGGCGTGCAGGCATTTCCCCGTACTCACCTGCCACAAACGCACGGTGCGATCGTCGCTGCTGGCGAGAATTTGTCCGTCCCGAGAGCAGGCCACCGCCCAGACGGAACCCTGATGTCCGTCGAGGGTTTGGAAACACTTCCCGGAAAAGGCTTCGCGCAGTTGGAGAGTGCGATCGTCACTAGTGCCGACGGTAAAGGGGAGAAAATCGCCGCAGTCGAGAGGGTTGGAGTGGAGAGAGTTGGAATCGAGAGGGTTGGAATCGAGATCGTTGAATTGCCACGCCTCGGATTTGAGGTGGGTCGATTTCATAAAGGCGACGGTTCCGATCCGGTTTGTTTCTCCCGGTAGGGTCCGATCGCAGAACAGTTGCTGGCACTGACCCGTGCGAACGTCCCACAATCGCAAAGAGCGATCGTCGCTGCTGCTGGCGAGGGTGGAACCGTCGGGATGGAAAACCAGAGCGCGAATGCTTTCGGTATGTCCTTCAAGTTGGAGCAAACGCTGACCGGAATTCACGTCCCAGACGATGGCAGTCCGATCGCCGCTGCCGGTAGCGAGGAGGCAACCGTCGGGGCTAAAAGCAATACAATTGATCCGATCGGTATGTCCGGTGCGAGCGTGCAAGCATTCTCCCGTGCGCGCGTCCCACAGTCGCAAAGAGCGATCGTCGCTGCCACTGGCGAAGGTGGTTCCCTCGGGACTGAAGGCCAGGGCGCTGACTGCCCCGGTTTGCCCCCGACAGGCAAGTTGCTGTTGACCGTCGGCCACCCGCCACAGCAAAATTCGACCGTCGGCATCCCCGGTGGCGAGTTGACCGTCTCGTCCGAGGGCGACGATGAGGAAATCTCCCAAGGGTTGGGCGAAGGTAGATTTGGTCAGATCCGCCCCGGAAAAATTGACGTTTTGCAAGTTGGCTTCGGGCAGATACGCTTGCCAAATGGTCAAGTTGGAAAAATCGCAGCCGGTGAGGTCGAATCCGAAGTCGTGGGCGAGGTCGATCAGATTTCCGGCACTATAGCCCCCCGAACTGCTCGATCGATCTCGCCCGGTGGCGAGGAATTCAAGAATTTTCGATTCGATCGCCTTGTCGCTTCCCCACAGTTCGAGGAGTTTTTCGGCAATGGGTTTGAGAATGACGCGGGTTTGGCTTTCGCGAATGTAGTCTTTGGCTTGGGCTTCGATGAGGGCGAACCGATCGAAAAAATCGAGTTGTTCGGCTTGCAGTTCGGCGATCGCCTTTTGAATCAGCCGTTCGATGGTGTATTCCATCACCACCGGTTGCTGGGTGAAGGTGCCGACTCCCACTTCGATGAGCGATCGCCGTTTGAGGGATTCGACGGCTTCGAGTAATTCCAGAGGGGAGGTGGGAACGACGATTTTATGGCGCAATTCGTCGATCGAAATCGGTTCGCGGGCGATCGCCAGCCAGTACATGACGCTGGTTTCTAGGGGAGAGAGGCGGGCGAGTTGTTCTTCGAGTAAATCGCGAATATCCCCAAAGACGGCCGTTCCCTGGGCGATTTGTCCCAAAAATTCGCCGACGTTACCGCCAAACACGTCGCAAATGGTGGTGGTGGCGATTTTCAGGGCGAGGGGATTTCCGGCGTAGCGATCGATTAGTTGTTCCGATCCGGTTTCGGCGACGGAGAGGGCCTTCGATTCGAGAATGGCTTGACCGGCGGCGGGGCGCAATCCCGTCACTTGCAGCGATCGCACCGGAAGCATCTGTCCTTCGAGGGAGGCGATTTCCTTGGGTTTTTCCCGGCTGGTGAGGAGGACGCAGCTTTGATGGCGCGTTTGTCCCAACTGGCTGAAAAATTCGCCGTAGTCTTCGTATCCCGGACGGTAGCGCCCGACCCGATCGCCCGTTTGCAAGATGGCTTCGACGTTATCTAAAATTACCAAACAGCGGGCCTCGCGCAAATATTCGATCGGGCGGGCAATTTGCCAGTGGCGATCGTCGGCGAGGGTGGCATCTTGGCGATCGGATAAAAATTCGACTAAATCTCTCAAGAGTTCCGCCAACGGGGGGGCATTGCGCAGCGATCGCCAAATTGCGTACTCGAAATGTCCTTGGATGCGTTGGGCGAGTTTCACCGAGAGGGCGGTTTTCCCCATCCCGCCCATTCCCAGCAAGGCAACCAAACGACAGCCATCCTTGAGAATCCATTTTTCCAGAACCGTCAGTTCTTCGCTACGTCCGTAGAAAATCGACACATCGGGAGATTCGCCCCAATCTCGGTGAGATTCCGTATCGCTTGCGTCGATGGGGGGTTGACTCAGATGCGACTTCGGCAGTGTGGGGGATTCTGGCGGAACGGATTCTTCTGGCTGAGTCGAGTCGTTTGCGGAGAGTAACTCGAAAACCGTCCGAAAGTTTTTTTTGCCAATTTTTTCACCCAGGGCCTGAGAAAGTAGGTTCCACAGAGTCGGACCGACATCCTGTTTGAGATATTGAACCGAATAGCCGCAATCGTCTGCAATTTTTTGGTAGGTATGACCCTGCCAACTTCCTTCGAGGACTGCTCTTTGAACGTCAATCGGGTGCTTTCCCGTATGGCTCAAAAAGACAGTATCTGTGAATTTGAGCGCTTCTTCAAAATTCATCGCTCGCAGACGCATCCGAATTTACTTTACAGTCTACCTGAACTTTTCTATACCTAAGTATTTTTATGGGCGATCGAACTCCTGAACTTATCCGTATCGACAGAACCCTTTCCTTCGAGGATGCTAGGTACAGGGTTAAGTTTCCCCTCCTTCATGCCAGAATACGCCATCAATGCATCCCGGCTTGATGGCGTCTCTTTCTCTAAGGCTCCGGATTTGTTAGTATCTCGCTTGAATAGATTGCCAGAAGGAAAAACCAACGCGCCGATGCATTCCCGAACTAGGTGAGTCTTGCCGGTCTGTCTTGCGGGTTTCCCAGGCATGTCAGCTCGCATTGAGGATCTGCGTTCGAGGTCGCATCGATAATTCACCACTGAAGTGAGATTATAATTAGAGCGCCCAAATGGCAATAGCGTTCGCTAGGTTGCCCTAGTTGACGAAAGAGCCAAATTTCCTGGGTACCAAGCAAGTAATAAATCGAGGACAATTGCGATGAAAACGGTTTTAGTTGTGGAAGACGATCCGATCAACTGGCAGGTTTTTCAGAAAATCCTAACCAAAGCAGCGGGTTGGACGGCCAAACACACCGAAAACGTCGAGGAGGTACTCCAAGTTGCCGAACTCCAAGAAGCCGATGCGATTTTGATGGATGTTTCCCTCTCGAATAGCTACTACAACGGCAAACTGGTGAATGGTTTCCAAATCACCCAAATGCTCAAGGCACAACCGGAAACGGCTGGCGTTCCCGTGATTCTGGTGACGGCAAACGGATCGGAACACGATCGCGAGGACTTTTTAGCTCAAAGCGGGGCCGATGATTTCATTCCCAAACCGATAACCGACCGCCACGCTTTTATTGCCAGAATCAAAGAGAATTTCGCCAATCCTTCATAGCAAATATCCAGAATTGAGATATCTGCGTTCGTTCCTTTTTCGCGACTGTAAATGCTGTTATTTGCAGCCAGCTCGTAAATTTAGATTCAATTTTTTGGGTGCTCGTCAAGTAATTTGTATTTCTGTTTTTTTTGATTTTGGAAAGCTTTTTATTGGAATTTTGTCTTAGAGATTAATTTTAAAATAGGTAAGGATTTAGGGTCAAGTTTAGATACGGCGAGGGTAGCAATGGGTAGGGGCGGGTATGAGATTCAAATTTTCTGCCGTTTTCCAAAATATTGCTAAACCCGCCCTTACATTGTTTGGGTTCGTCCCCGACATCTGAATGCTTACGAAAATCGGGTCTTGAGATAGAACGATCGAACTCAGTTTATGTGACTCGGTTTTGGCTTTAGGGTGTGTTCTTCTATCTGTTAGCGCGATCGGGAATAGGAAACTCGAGGTGACTGGGATCGTCGACAACTCGAGGATTGTTTAGCAAGATCGATGCACCGAACGGCTTCTAACGGAAAAATAATGAGAACTTTAATTGCGTTGATGATTCTGTTTCTTGGATTTCAGATTATTTACCAACGGGAGTTCGATCGAAAGCAATAAATATTAAGGTTTCAGGTTTGATGTTAGATACAGCGAGGGTAGCAATGGGTAGGGACGGGTATGAGATTCAAATTTTCAGCAAGCTTTTCAAGATATTGCTAAACCCGCCCTTACATTGTTTTTTTTGTCGTCGATACCTGAATAGTTACCCTTCTCTTCTTCCTCTACCCCCTGAATAGTTACTGAGAAACGCTATAATTTCGTAAGCATTCAGATATCAGATCTGCTCGAACATCCTGTCAGGGCGGGTTTAGGGATCTGTTCGGGGTCTTACCCATTGAAACTCCGATCGGATCTAAAATCGAACCGGAATTCATCCCGATCTCTTGAAACAATCCATCCGAAAACCATTCGTAAAAAGTTATTGCTCGTTTGTCAAGTCCCAAATTAAGCGCGATCGAGCCTAACTTGCATTCCCCATTCTCCTTAACTCCACAGCTTCATGAAAACGATCGCCGTTTATCACAACAAAGGTGGTGTCGGTAAAACCACCACATCCGTTAACTTGGCTGCCGCCTTCCAAAATAAAGGTAAAAAAGTCTTACTCGTCGATATCGACGCACAGGCAAACTCCACCTTTGCCACCGGATTGATTAAATTTCAATTTGAAGAAGACGACGATCTTAAAGATAAAAACGTCCTACAATTAATTAGTTCGGGAGAATTCGATTTCGTTCCCGATATCGTCCGCCGTTCCAAAGGGTTTAATACGCCAGAAATTGACATAATTCCTTCCCATATTATGCTCATCGACGAGCAGCAACGGTTAACTCGTTTTGCCGCCAGCCGCTTTCGCCTCAATTCCAAACTCAAGCAAGTGGAAGACGACTACGATATCGTAATTATCGACGCGCCGCCATCGAGAGATATCTACGCAGAAATTGCCCTGATTGCCGCCGATTATCTCATCATTCCCTCGGATATGAAACCCTTTTCCAACCAGGGATTAAATAATGTCAAAAACTTCGTCAGCGAGGTCAACGAAACTCGATCGAGTATCGGCAAACAGCCGCTTAATATTCTCGGCGTTCTCCCTTCCAAAGTTCTGTCTAATTCCAAATATTTAGAATTCGTATTTCCCCGACAGCTCGAAGCCGTTACAGAGCGCTATAAACTTCCCATTTTTGATAGCGTTATTTACGAGCGGATGGCACTCTCAAACTGCGTTAATAATACAATAACGATGGGCAAATTGGAAATTGCCGACCCGAAATCGATTTTTGAGTTCGATAGTAATTCTGAGTCGGTCAAAGAATTTAGAAATCTTTCCTCGGAAATTCTCGAAAAAATTGGGGCATAGGCGATGAGCGAATATTATTTAGTCGATGTGAAAAGCATTACTTCCAAGGTGGCGCGTTCCGAGTTTGATGTTGCAGAACTTGAAACCCTTGCCCAGAGCATTCTCGAGGCGGGTGGCTTGCTCTCTCCGCTGCTGCTCAAACAAACGGATATCGAATCTTACGAAGTTCTCGCAGGCGATCGGGAATATTACGGGGCAGTTCGCGCCAAAGAGATAAATCCCCGTGCGGCAGAAATGGTGAATGCTTTCGTGATTCCGGCGAAACTCGAAGATGCTGCCACCCGCCAATTTTCCGCCCTCCATTCAGTCTCCCCCACCACCACTTCCGAACCCGCGCCTCCCGCGTCAACTAATCCAGCTTCAGCCCCTCCAGTCTCCGCCAATACAGACCGACGCATCACCAATCTCGAAGCCCGAATGGATGAAGCCCTTAAAGACATCAGACAAACCCAACGACAAGAGACACAGCGTCTCGAACGAGAAATCGCCACCCTCAAACAGCAAATTCCCCCCAAAGTCGAACCCCTGGAAATCTTCAACACCGCCGATACCGCAGAACTCTTGCGGAAAATTGCCAAGGCGGGCATTCGCGGGAAAACTGCCCAAAGCCTAGTGGAAAAGATCGAAAAAGCGCGCCAGAAAACGCCATTTACCTCATTTACAGACGTTGTCAGTCGTATTAAAGGTTTGAGCGAAAAACGAATGGTGCAGATGTTGGATGCGTGGAACGAGTTGTTTTGAGGTTAGCCATCAGCCGTCAGCTTGTTTGAAATAGAATCAGAAACGGGTTGTTTTGGGCGTACGTGTCCTTTTGTTCTCTACCAGATGATGTGCGCTTGGCTGAAAATTGAGGACTAAATACTGACAGCTAATCGCTCAATACTTACATCTTTTTATTGCGATCGAGTCTAACCGCACGAATTATCGAATAATTCAATTAAAAAAAACAAAAAACTATCAATTTCTCTAACTCTTTTCTCTAATTATTGACGGTATGTTAAGATTCTAGAAAACCAGCCGCCCGATTGTCGCGCGCGAATTTTTAGAATCACGATGGCAGCAGAACACGAATTTATTGTAGATTTAACGACGGCACTTGGGGCATCGGCATTGGGCGGATATGTCGCCAACCGACTTCGACAACCGGTACTTCTGGGATATTTAGCCAGCGGTTTAATTGTCGGTCCCTTTGGCTTTTCTTTGTTTAATGATGTCGATCGCATTAAAGCCCTCGCCGAAATTGGAGTGGCTTTTCTCTTATTTGCCTTGGGAGTTGAATTTTCCCTAGCTGAAATCAAACGAGTTAAAGATATTGCCCTGAAAGGGAGCGTCTTGCAAATTGGAATTACGATCGCTGCTGTTGCTTTCATTTCGATCTTACTCGGCTGGGTAGAAGACATTCCTCAAGGGATTTTCCTCGGGGCGGTACTGTCTTTATCCTCAACTGCTGTCGTCCTCAAAACCTTAACCGAACGGGGAGAAACCAATACCATTCACGGTCAAGTGATGCTGGCGGTTTTAATCGCGCAGGACTTAGCTCTGGGTTTGATGCTGGCGATTTTACCCGCTCTCAACGAGCCGGAAAACCTCGTTAACGCACTCGGGATTGCGGTTTTGAAAGCACTCCTATTTTTTGCGGGTGCGTTCGTCGCCGGACGGTGGTTTATCCCTAAAATTATGCGCAGCGTCGCCACCACTGAAAGCAGCGAACTTTTCTTGCTGACCACGATCGCCCTGTGTTTAGGAGTGGCGTTGATTACGGCGGCATTGGGTTTATCGATCGAAATGGGAGCGTTCGTGGCGGGTTTGATGCTCTCGGAACTCGAATATGCCGATCGCGCTCTGGCGAAAATTTTACCTTTGCGAGATACCTTTGCCAGCTTATTTTTTGCCTCGATCGGGATGCTGATCGACCCGGAAGTTTTACTCAATAACTTCGGCATTATTTTAGGGTTAGTGATTATCGTCATGGTGGGAAAAGCGATCGTCATTTTCCCCATCATCCTCAAATTTGGCTACTCTTTTAAAACGGCCGTTATTGCCAGTTTGGGACTCAACCAAATCGGAGAATTTTCTTTCGTTTTGGCTTTAGTGGGATATCGGCTGGACTTTATTACTGAAGATAAATACTTTTTGCTGCTCGGAACTACGGCAATTACCTTGGTGCTGACTCCGATCGGTTTGCGATGGTCGCCGCGCATTGCCGAACGGTTGGGAACCCTACCCGTTTTGAGCAACTACTTGAGGAAATTTCGATCGACCAAAGCCCTTTCAGTTCCCGATACCCTGCGCGATCACGTCGTCGTCGCCGGGTACGGACGAGTGGGCCAGGTACTCACCCGCATTCTGCGCAACCGAGGCTTTCAAGTGCTGGCGATCGAAAATAGCGAGGCGGGAGTCAAACAACTGCGGCAACAAAATATCCCCTATATCTTCGGAGATGCCGATTCGGAACTCGTCCTGGAAAAAGCCCACCTGGAAACAGCCAAAGCCCTCGCCATCGCCCTCCCCGACCCCATGAGTACTCGCCTGCTGCTCAAACGGGCCCTCGAATTTGCCCCCGAGTTGGATGTGGTCGCCCGTTCCCACCAAAGCAGCGAAATCGACTTGCTCACTCAACTCGGGGCGAGAGAAGTGGTACAGCCGGAGTTTGAAGCCGCCTTGGAAATGGGGTCGCACATGCTCGATACCTTGGGCGAGTCGAGCAGTACGATTCTCTCGGTGATGCGCGAGATTCGCATCGAACATTACGACAGCATCCGACCCCAAGACGAAAACCCGGTCAATAAAACCGACCTCAATAACGTTACCCACGAACTCCACAACCAATGGGTTACCATCCCGCCAGAATCTCCCCTCCATTCGATGACCCTCGCCGCAGCGGATATCCGCAATCTGACCGGGGTTACAGTGATGGCGATCGAACAAGGGAGCAAGACGAACTACTATCCCAAAAGTCATACCCAGTTGCAAGCCGGGGATAAGTTACTCGTGGTCGGAGAACGCGCCGAAGTCGCCGCATTGGGCGATTTAATGAGCGGGCGAGATGGCTTCAGCAAAGGCTACAATCGCTGGGTGACCCTTGCTGAAGAATCGATGCTTGTCGGTCAACGGGCGATCGAACTGCAACAACAATACGATGTCACCCTCAAATCCCTCCGGCGACACGGCAAACTGTACAACTCCGTCGAGGCTGGGATGAAACTTAAGCCAGAAGATTGCGTTCTCCTGCGCGGCGAACCCGCTCGGGTGAAGAAAGTGGCGAAGTTGGCGATGGTGAGTACGGGAGTACCGGAGTAGGTTGAGGGATGGGGAGAGAAGAGGGATGAGGGAGATGGGGGAGATGGGGGAGATGAGGGAGATGGGGGAGATGAGGGAGAAAATG
>JAXHUC010000152.1:0-15782 GCA_034189805.1 Cyanobacteriota bacterium | reverse complement strand
CTCAGAGATATCTTACTCCGACGCACGATTACCGTCGGTCAGCAAGTCGAACTCCTCGATACCAAGATTAATTGGAAAACAGAACCGCCGGAAGTTTACTTACAAGTGCGGGTGCGACCGGATAATCCCATCACCCCGCTTCAGGTGTCAGAAGTGCAAAAACTGGTCAACCATCAAATGCGCCAGCCCTTCCTCTTAATTTTTGATGTCGAGCAAAGTCAAGAAATTCGAGCCGAAGAACTCGATCGCATCTTACCAACCCAAACGACTCCGATTTCTAACCCCACCCCACCGACTCCCCCGGACAATATTGAAAATCCCGATCTCGAAACCCCAAACACTCCTCCCAACGGATAGTTTCAAGTTGGCTCGGGTTTAAAGTTACAGTACATCTTAGAGTTGATAGCTCATTCCGGCGAGTAACAGCAAACTTGCCAAAAGACTACCCAAACATCCAATTGCTAAATTGGTCATATTTGATTGACTCGCTGAGGCCAAAGCCGTGTTGAGATCTGGCGAAGTTAAACGCTCGTAGTTTTCAACAGCAACTGTGGTTTCGGGTAAAGAAGAAATCAGGCTACCCAAGAAATAGTGAAGACCGGCAAACACTGCGGTTCCGAAGACTCGACTTAAAGGCCCCGCATAAACTTCCGTCCAGGCCAAAAATAAAGAATTTAAAATATAACAAGAAGCCACCAGGGCTGCGGTTCCTAGGAAAAACTGAAACCAACTGGCTTCGTAATTCTCTTCGTTAATATCTTCAAATAATTCTGGGCGGCGAATTTTGAGTCTGCGTTCGTATCTGAAGAAAAGAAATACCCCCACACAGCAAACCACACCACCAAAAATGAGCCACGGCCACTTTCGGATCGACGAATCCTCTCCGAGGGGAATAAATTCAATAGCTCCGGTCAAGCACCAATAAGCCGCACTCGAAAACACAAACATCATCAACGACATGAAAAAGTGCCAAATGACGAGTTTTCTTTCTTTTTTGACTAAGTTTAATAAGATAGAAACCTTGTCAAATTTTCCAGCAAGCATCCACTTAAAGATGACAATTGCCGGAGCTACGAGAAACATTAAATAGATATTCGAGAAATTCGAGCCGAGTGGGGTGGCAATTCCGCCCAGACGAAACAAACTTAACGAAAGAATCATTAAGAATAGCTCGGGATTATTCGTACTGGCATTAATCACTAAGGTGCGTTTATCTCGACCTAAATACTTTCCCGCCAGACCCGCTGCCGAGTTTACCATGATGTCGGTAGTTTTGGGGATTAACCACCAACAAAATACAACTGCGATCGCCAATGAAATACTTAAAAAAGTAAACTCATCGGTCAGATCGTACAGTCGTATCATTAAATTTTCCATAAATGTCGCCTCAACGAGCTGGGGTACTAAAGTTCTCGAAACTCGATCGTTATATATATATATTGTGCCGAATATTTTGCCGGGGGTTTGCCAACTTACCCCTCACCGCGCACCCGTTCTAAGGCAGCTTCAAGTTGGGCTAGTTCTACGGCTCCAGTTAGAGTTTCTTCGTTCAGGAAGAACACCGGCGTTCCGGTCAAGCCTAGTTGTTCGGCAAGTTCGAGATCTTTACTAATTGCGGTTTCGGCGGTCGAACTTTGGCGATCGCTATTGAATTTCTGGGTATCTAAATCCAATTCTTCAGCAATGGCAACGTATAGGGCATCGCCAAGTTCGTTTTGGCGCTCGAATAATGCCGAGCGATACTCCCAAAACTTTCCTTGTTCTCCAGCGGCCCAGGCGGCTTTAGCGGCCGGTAATGCTTCTGGGTGAATTGATGTGAGGGGTAAATGCTTGTAGGTGAGCGTGACGACATCACCGTACTTTGCCATGAACTCGTCAATGGTGGTGTGTGCTCTGGCGCAGTAAGGACATTGAAAATCGGAAAACTCGATCAAGACAATGTTTTGCTCGGCAGCTCCCTTGGTGGGAGAAGCTTCGATGGTCGAGGCGGGATTGTCGATCAGTTTTTGCAGGAATGCTTGCCGAGCTTGCCGCGTTTGTTGCTGTTGGTTGGCTCGATAGGTTTCCACCGATTCTAGGATGACCTCGGGGTTGTCGCGGACAATTTGGAGAACTTGTTCCTCTAACTCGGTATCGACAGTCGAACTGCTATCAGAGCGGGCTGCTGAGGAGCAACTGCTTAATAAGAACACTAAAACGAGCAATCCTATCCACCAAAGTTTGTAGGACCGATTCGTCGCATGGCACGGAGGTAGCGGTAAACAAGGAGAAGTTTTCATCGGTTTTTACAGTTTTGGGAGAGGCTCGAGGAGATTCGATTGCCATCGGACTTCAAACAGCAACGGCTTTGTTGGTGTCTGAGACTGGGAAGATTGCCCGAAATCGGGTGCTCGCAGCTAACGAGCATCATACCAGATCCATCTTCAGGGTGGATGCGACCCCCCGACCCGAACCAGAAGATATACAATAGTCCTACAACTTTTAAATCAACCCGTTATCAAAATTCCATGACTGCTTCTCCAGACATCGATAGCGCTCCGGAAAATAGCACGAATCCACCAGAAGCAGACTATCTCGACGAAGTACCCAACGATCTCGAGATGTCTTTGTTCGATCATCTCGAAGAGTTGCGGATGCGAATTTTTTATTCGCTGCTGGCGGTTGGGGTGGGTATGGTCGGTTGCTTTGTCGCGGTCAAGCCGATCGTGCACCTTTTAGAAATTCCGGCAACGGGCGTAAAGTTTCTCCAACTCGCTCCGGGAGAATACTTTTTTGTCACGATTAAGGTGGCTGGCTACAGCGGATTGCTCGTGGCGAGTCCCTTCATTCTCTACCAGATCGTGGGCTTCGTGCTGCCGGGATTGACCCGTCGCGAACAGAAACTCCTCGCTCCGATCGTCCTGGGTTCGAGCGTTTTATTCGTTCTGGGATTATTCTTTGCCTATATTGCCTTAATTCCGGCGGCCCTCAATTTTTTCGTCAGTTACGGATCGGGGGTAGTGGAACAGCAATGGTCGATCGATCGCTATTTTGAATTTGTGTTGTTGCTCTTATTCAGTACGGGATTGGCATTTCAGATTCCCGTCGTTCAAGGGTTACTCGGTCTGTTGGGTTTGGTGTCTTCCAAACAAATGCTCTCGGGTTGGCGGTTTGTGGTGTTGGGGGGTGCGGTGTTGGGTGCGGTGCTCACTCCCTCGACAGACCCCCTAACTCAAAGCCTTCTGGGTGGGGCCGTCATCGGTCTGTACTTAGCGGGAACGGGCATCGTCAAATTGATGGGTCGCTAAAAAGTAACCTACGTTACCCAGATGTTACCTCAAGTCGATCTAATGCATACACGAGCGTATACTCCCCGGCACACAAGGGAATCCCATCCTAGAGATAGGTTAATCCCTGGTACGTGCATCAATATCATCCCCCGCTCATTTGAGTGGGGGTTACGTTTTTGTTGTAGAGGTTACTTTTTTAACGGAGATTTTTTCTATCGATCGCAGAAGTTTCACAGAATTTTCATACTATTCCGTTACTTTTAACAATGTCCCCCTTTGGTTAGGGGGGGGACCGCACCCAAGTTTGAAGCACCTAGAGCGATCTAGGTGCCTTTTTTATGGGATATTGCGCGTTGGTATAGCACTCAGCCATCAGCACTCAGCTATCAGCCATTAGTGACAAGTTAAGCTTGTGTCTTGGGGAACGGGGAATGGAGTGAGATGTGAGTGCCAAGTATTCGTTTCTTATCCGAAGCTTCTGTTGCCCCCGCCTCCTTAATTTTCCCGATCGGCGATCGCACTGCATTGGTGACAAGTTAAGGTGGTTTTGGCTTTGTCAACCAGTCACTAATCGACCGAAAACCCGGAGTTGGGGGGTCTCCCCCCAAACCCCCCGCCGGGGGCCCCTCTACTCCCCCGAACCCCCCGCGCACAAGAGTGAAATCGCTCAAACCCTTTATTGGCAAGGGGTTCTATCGTTCAAGATCGTCAACTTGACACCCGACAAAATTGCTTAACTTGTCACGAATGATCGCACTGGGAAAGACGCAGAAAACGAAGGAGACCTGGAAAGCCTGGAGACCGCAGCAACCTCCGTACTTTCCAAGCCTCCCAGGCTCGTCTAAAGAATTCTCTTAGACCACAGTGTCCTAGACGAGGAAATGCGTCGCATCCAGGGCCAGAGCGCCGCTGAGGAATGCGAGTTGTTCGTCTCCCGCACTAATAATGGTCGTATCCCCAGTGTCGCTGAGGGTAATCGCGATCGCCTCGAAGGTCAAACCGCCACTCAAGGCGATCGTATCGACACCGACTTCAAAATCGGTAATCGTATCGATGCCACTGCCCGGAGCCAGGACGAAGACATCGATACCCGCACCTCCCATTAGCAGATCGCTGCCGAGATCGCCGAAGAGTACGTCGTTTCCAGACCCTCCTTTTACGGTGTCGTTGCCCCGACCGCCATAGAGCGCGTCGTTTCCAGAACCCCCGCAAATTTCGTCATCGCCAGAGTTCCCGAAGGCGATATCGTCGCCACCGCCCGCACAGAGCTTGTCGTTGCCGTCATCGGCCGAGCCGGTAATCCCGTTACTGCCAATGAGGGTGTCATTGCCTTGACCGCCGCAAACGGTATCGTTTCCGAGATCGCCGAGCAGTCGATCGTTTCCGGCTTCGCCCCAAAGGATATCGTCATCTTGGCCGCCGCGACCGGCATCGTCGCCGTTACCACCGACAATGCTGTCGTTGCCCTGGTTACCTTCCATGACATCGTTTCCTTCCAAACCAAAGAGGAGATCGTTACCCGTTACGTCAGGGTCGGTAATGATGCCGTTACCGCCAATCAGGGTGTCGTTGCCCAGATCGCCGACGAGTACGTCACCGTTTTGGTCGCCAAAAATCATATCGTCATTTTTGCCGCCGTAAACGAGGTCGAATCCTTTCCCGGCGACAATATAGTCTTCGCCTTCGCCGCCTTTGATTACGTCCTCGCCAGCGTTGCCGGAAATGAAATCGCGATCGCCTTCGGACTCGGAAACACTACCGCGACTGCCCAGAATCGTGTCATTACCGAACTCACCGAAGAGGCTGTCATTTCCCTGGTCGCCAAAGATGCGATCGTTGTCGCGACCGCCGTGGGCGACATCATCTCCGTCTTCTCCCACGAGCATGTCATCGTTCTGGTTGCCAAAGAGTACGTCGTTCCCCTCGCCCCCGTAAAGCATGTCTTGACCTTCGGCATCGGAATCATTGGGATCTCCATTGCCACCAATTACGGTGTCATCGCCGAGATCTCCGGTGAGGGTATCGCTACCGAGATCGCCGAGTACGTCGTCGTTATCTTTACCCCCGTAACCGAGGTCGTCATCTTTTCCGGCACGGATCAGATCCGGTCCTTCACCGCCTTTAAGCAGATCTGCGCCCCGATTGCCGAACAGAGAATCTCGTTCTTCGCCATCGCCGACAGGGGCCACGCTGCCGAGGCTGCCCAAAATCGTGTCATTGCCCAGGTCGCCGCCAACGATGTCGTTACCGCGATCGCCAAATGCTTCGTCGCCATCTTTACCCCCCTGAACGAAGTCGTCGCCATCGCCCCCGGTGAGGGTGTCGTCTTCCTCGTTTCCGTTGAGGTAGTCGTTTCCCACACCCCCATCGATGCGATCGGTTCCCGAGAGTTCTGGATCGTCGAGTTGCAGGTTATCCCCGGCGATCGTGTCATCTCCCTCGTCGCCGCTAAGTTCGTCTGCACCGCGATCGCCCCGAATTTCGTCATTATTTTTACCGCCAAAGATGACATCTTCTTCTTGGCCGCCAAAAATCAAATCTTCACCGCCGCTACCAGCAATCACATCTCGACCTCGATTTCCAGCGAGGGTATCTCGATCGAGATTCGGATCGGTTGGCTCGTTGCTGAAGTTCCCGCCGCGAATGATGTCATCACCCTCGCGACCTTGAAGGTTGTCGTTTCCGGCAAAACCTCGCAGATCTTCGTTTAAGCCATTGCCAATTTTGATATCGTCTCCCTCCGTGCCGTTGTCAATTTGAGTCTCGGGTAACTCGGGCAAGCCCATGGGAGCGGGAGGCACGACCACCGCACCGGCCAGGGGATCGGGAGTCGGAACCACGAAGCCGTCGATCGTCGGTGGAGGCAGGGGACAGTTATCTTCAGGATCGATAACTGGCGGCGTTCCCGGACCGGGGCCGGGGTCGGTGTCGGTATCGGGATCGGGATCGGTGCCGGGATCGGTATCGGGATCTCCGCCAGCTCCGGGAGGAGCTAAGGTCACTGTTGCCGGGGACGGGTCCGTTGCGCCGAAGTTATCGGTGGCGGTGTAGGTAAAGGTTGCCCCGGAAAACCCATCCGTAGATTGGAAGAAGAGCCGATCGAGATCGTCGGGACTGAGTTGCAACCCAACCACTGCCGGAATCCCCCCAGCCCCAGGCTCGCCCAAAAAGAGGGTTCCCTGGTCTGCGGGGGGCAAACTGGCGATCGTAAAGAACGAAACCGTCCCGTCGGGGTCTTCTCCACCGAGTCCGGTAATTTGAATCGTGGTACTCGGACTGAGAGTATCGAGCGTATCGTCTGTATCTGGGGGTAAGTTCGAGCCGCTAATCGTGACCGTGGCTGGGGTCGGGTCGGTCACGCCGTCGATATTGGTGGAGCTGTATTCAAAGGTCGTCGTACCGGTGAAGGGACCGTTGGGCGCGAAGAATACATTATCGATTTGGTCGGGGGTGAGCACTTGACCGATTTCGATCGGGGTGCCGCCCGCATTGGGATTACCTAAAAAGAGCTGTCCTCGATTCGTCGGCGGTAGGGTGAGGATGGTGAAGAAGGCCACCTCATCCTCTGGAGTCGCCCCGAGACCGACCACCTGCACGGGATCTTCTTCGACGCTGGTAATGGCGGGGTCGGTATCCGGCGGACCGACACTGTCGGCGGTGAGGGTCACGGTTGCCGGGGTGGGATCGACGGCTCCGGCTTCGTCGGTGGCGCTGTAGGTAAAGGTGGTATTGGTGAAATCTGCATCGCCGACGAAGAACAGATCGGTAATCCGATCGGGTTCGATATTTTGGTTGACGCTAACGGCCGTGCCGCCCTCGTTGGGATTGCCCAGGAATAGGGTTCCCCCTTCTGGCAGGGTGGCGATGGTGAAGAAGTCGATCGGATCGTCGGGGTCGCTTCCACCCAAGTTAGGAACGTTGGTGGGAATGCCGGGAGTGACGGCGGTTTGGGAACCATCGGTATCCGGCGGGACGTTGTCCCCCGGCGGTGCGAGGAATACCGTGGCGGGGGTGGGATCTGGCTCGCCATTATTATCGACGCTCGAGTAGTTAAAGGTGGCGTTCGTGAATCCGTCGGTGGCCTCGAAAGTTAACTGGTCTATTTGGTCTGGGGTCAGTTGTTGTCCGGCTTGGACGGGCGTACCGTCGAGGAGCAATCGTCCTTGTTCGGCGGGGGGCAGGGTATCGATAATGAAACCGCCGATCGTCCCGTCGGGGTCGTTACCTTCCAATCCGGTGATGGGTACGCTGTCTCCCGGTTCGACGCGATTGAGAGCATCTTCAGTTTCGGGAGGGGCGTTTCCAGGGGTGAGGGTGATGGTGGCTGGGGTGGGGTCGGCAGCGCCGTTATTATCGATCGCCGTAAATTGGAAGGTCGTGCCGGTAAAACCGGGGTCGGCCCGAAAGACCAAATCGTCAACCTGTGCGGGGGTCAGGGTTTGGTTGGGTCCGACAGGTACGCCGTTGAGGAGCAAGGTGCCTTGTTGGGGCAGTTCGGTAATCTGATAAACCGCAACGGTGCCGTTGGGGTCGTCGGCCATTAACGCCGGCAGGGGGGTATCGGTTCCCGGAGCGACCTCGGTGGTGTCGTCTTCGGTTTCGGGAGGCGGATTGAGGGTTACTGTCGCCGGGGTCCGATCGATTGCGCCTCGGTCATCGGTGGCAGCGTAAGTAAAGGTTGCTCCGGTAAATCCGTTGGAGGCCTCGAATTCGAGCTGCGTTAACTCATCGGGAGTCAGAACTTGCCCTGCGGTGACGGGATTTCCGTCGAGCAGAAGAGTGCCCTGGTTGGCAGGGGGTAGGGTGGAAATGGTATACGAAACCACCGTCCCTCGATCGGTATCGTTGCCAATCAGTCCGGCAAGTTGTTTGGTTTCTCCGGGGGCAACGTTATCTGTCGCGTCTTGAGTCTCGGGGGGCAGGTTGTTGAGGAGTATCGTTACCGTATCGTCGATGCGATCGGGATCGTTGTCGTCGGGATTGTTGATCGGATCGGGTTCGGGATCGGCTAAGTTGAGACCATCGGGGGGTTTGACGGTCACGGTGTTGCTCAGAATCTGCCCTGCATCTGCCGTGACCGTCCCCCGAATGGTGACGACGATGGTGGACTGTTCGTTGAGATTTACCAGGGCGTTATAAGTGCCGTCGGTGATACTCTGTTGGGTAATCGTACCCGTCCCTTCGGTAATTTGAAAGCTGACATCGGCAATATCGACATCGAGTCCTTGGGGGATGGGATCTTCAATTTCGAGGCCCGTCAGGTTGAGGGGATTGCGATCGGGCGGGGCGACGCTGTTATTTTCGAGGGTGATGGTATAGACGACTTCATCACCCACCTCCACCGCCTCGGGACCGCCTTGTTTATCCACCACCAAGTCAATGTCGGGGGTTGCCGATGGCAGACTTCCCAAGTCGGAGAGGGGAACCCCCGTCTCACCGACAAGCTCGGTCGGGACAATGCCATTCGCGGCATCATCTACGCGCACTCGGAAGAGCTGTCTCTGAACCTGTGAGTTTATGGAGGTTGTGTAGAGTTGACCATCTTCCCCAAATCCCAGCGCACCCGAACCCCGTGCATCGAGAGGACTGCCGTCAGGGGATCGAACCTCACCGATAAAGGTCGTTTGCGAGGTGTTGATATTAAAGGTGTAGAGATCGTAAAACTCTAGCGAGTCGTTAGAGTTATTGGTGACACTGATGAACAACCGCTCGGGATTAATCGGGTCGAAAACGATATCCCCACTACCACCACCCGTCGGAAAGGGCTTGCTGCCTCCGGTAACTGTGGCAAATACGTCCGCTCGTTGAGGGTTATTTCCTTCCTCAATATCGATGGTGTAGAGAATATTGTCGTCCCCGGTCATGGCAAACAGGCGGTTATCCCGAGCCTGACCGAGCTTGACAAACTGACCGGGAACGCCAACAGAACCTTCTAGGATTTGGGTGCCGTTTTGGGTACCCGCTTCACCCAGGCCGGGGTCCCAGGAACCGACCCGTGCCGTCCCATTATCTTCAGTTCCGATGTAGTAAACTAAGCCAGCATCTGCCGGAGTCGGATCTCGCCGGGCGATCGCAAACGTGCGAAATGCCGTCTGTCCCACCAGCTCTGAGGTTCCGTCGTTGACGTTCACCACCCGCAGATTGAGCGAATCGGCTCCTTCAGACGCATAAAGGGGGTTGGTACCTTGCAGAATGCCTCCGTAGCCAGCCAGCGTCTGGGAGTCGAACGCCAAGGCAAATTCACCCGGAGCGGTTCTTGCGTCTAAGTCCCAGTTCCCGCCGAGGGCCGCATTCCCGATCGAGGTGGTCGAAGCGGCGATTTTGGTTTCGAGAAGCTGGCTCAATTGCCCGATGAATCGTTCGCCAGCAATGCCTGCGGCAATCCGACAGCCGTAAAGTAATACTTCCGCATCGGCCGCGAGGGCTTGTCGCCATCGATGGAATTGATGGGTGTAGCGCGCTAGGGTGCGTTCGCTCAGTTGCGCGCTTCCCAAGGGAATTCGACCCGATTCGCCGTGGGAGACGATATGAATCGAATCGAGATGGCTTCGACCCTCTAAAGCTGCCGAAATTTGCTCGATACCATCTCGTCGGACATCGAGGCGAACGACTTGCGTACCGGGTCGAATACCAGCAATGAGGTGCTGTGGTTCTTCGACGGTCGCCTCGAGGAAGACTATTCGACGAATTTGGTTTGAAATCTCAGAAATCATCGTGTTTGCGCTAGGAGATGCCAATAAATTTCTATTCATACGACCGTAATCGATTCAGAACGTGAAGATTGGGAGGTTTAAAATTAGAAGTCGGAATTATTCCAGGAGAATACGCAAAGTCACTGAGGAAATTTCCATACAAAACTGTCGGTCTCAACGAGGAGATCGTTACCTTATACTTGTGTCGTAACTCGCCTGACATTTACGAGGAATGAATCACAGATTATGACTTGCAACTGTTCGATCGAGCCAGACTGTTAGAAAAATTTAACCCCTGATTCCTAGATGAATCTTCTGCTGAGTGAATTCATTCGAGTAATTTTTCGTCTTTACTTCGACTGTTTGAAAGCACAGGCTTAGGTAGAAGATACATCACCGGGATACAAGATAGCGCGATCGCCGGTATTTTATCAAGTCGCAACGATACAAAAAGCCGCTAGAATAGCTATACTGAGAGTCTCGTAAAAGACTGAAGGACGCACGGCATTTTAGCACCTTTATCGAAACGAGATCTGGGTTGAAAACATTGAAGCTTGCGGAGTAGACAGCTGACCCGAAAAGATGAATTTGGAGAAGTTGAAAACAAATTCTCAATGCTGATGAGTTGAGTTTATCGTTGGGAGTCAAACCGTTTTATAAAGCGCTTTTTGTCGTTTCGACCGAAGTTATTCCCTAAAGTCAGACACCAGAGAGTTTCAGCATTATAGTATTTATACAGAACCAGGACAACTACTGATGAGCCGTAAATATCATATCGTTACCTTTGGCTGCCAGATGAATAAAGCCGACTCCGAGCGTATGGCAGGTATTCTCGAAGGGATGAATTACGAGCGATCGGACGATCCGAACCAGGCAGACCTGGTACTCTACAATACCTGCACGATTCGCGATAACGCGGAGCAGAAAGTTTATTCTTATCTGGGCAGACAAGCCAAGCGCAAACACGAACAGCCCGATCTGACGCTGGTGGTGGCCGGTTGTGTCGCCCAGCAAGAAGGAGAAGCCCTCCTGCGGCGCGTGCCGGAGTTGGATTTGGTGATGGGGCCCCAACATGCCAACCGTCTGGAAGATTTGCTCGATCGCGTGTCAGATGGCAATCAGGTGGTTGCCACGGAGCCGATTCATATTATGGAGGATATTACCCAACCCCGCCGCGACAGCCAGATAACCGGGTGGGTGAACGTCATTTACGGCTGCAACGAACGCTGCACGTACTGCGTGGTTCCAGGGGTGCGGGGTGTAGAACAGTCTCGCACCCCCGAGGCGATTCGCGCGGAAATTGAAACCCTCGCACGGGCGGGGTACCCGGAAGTGACGCTGTTGGGGCAAAATATCGACGCTTACGGTCGAGATTTGCCCGGAAGTACCCCAGAGGGACGGCACAAGCACACCCTGACGGATTTACTCTATTACATCAGCGACGTGAAAGGTATCGAGCGGATTCGCTTTGCCACGAGCCATCCTCGCTACTTCACCGAACGTTTGATTCGGGCGTGTCAGGAATTGCCCCAGGTGTGCGAGCATTTCCACATTCCCTTCCAATCGGGGGATAACGACGTTCTCAAAGCGATGTCGCGGGGATACACCCATCAGAAATACCGTCGGATTATCGACACCATTCGCCGCTACATGCCCGATGCCTCGATTAGTGCCGATGCGATCGTCGGATTTCCGGGGGAGACGGAGGAACAGTTCGAGAACACCCTGCAACTGGTTGACGATATTGGATTCGATCGGGTCAATACCGCCGCTTATTCCCCCCGTCCGGGCACTCCTGCGGCGCTGTGGGATAACCAAGTTAGTGAAGAGGTGAAAACCGATCGCCTGCAACGATTGAACCATCAGGTGTCAACGGTGGCGGCCCGATGCGCCCAACGCTATCTCAACCGAGTGGAAGAGGTTCTCGTCGAAGCGCAAAATCCCAAAAATCCGGCTCAGGTGATGGGCCGCACCCGAGGCAATCATCTGACGTTTTTTGCAGGGGATATCGATCGGCTCAAAGGCAAGCTGGTGTCGGTGAAAATTGGAGAAACCCGCGCGTTTAGCTTAACAGGCGATCTCGTCGAGGAATCGGTATTGGCGATATCCTCAGTTTGAAGTGGGCCCGTCCAGCTTCATGGGTGACAAGTCATGATGGTATTGGCTTTGTCACCCTGCCAATAATTACCCGAAACCCCTCCCGTTGTGAAATTGAAGGATTTTGACTCGAAAGATTTTCTCCCGCCCAGGCAGACACATTCGGACTCACCCTCTGCGCATTACCGCCTCGCCGCCTCTGTCCGATACCGTCCACCCACACCTGTATCTAATACTCCGGACGATCGCCATACCTTACAAGGTCGGAGAACCGAAATTCGATCGGTCAAATGGCCGAACTTTTACACGCATTCGAGCGATTTACTGCGATCTCACTGACATCACGTGATACGTGTCACGGACGCACTCTAGTTAATACTATCTAGGATTTAAATTTTCTTTAAATAGCTTAATATTTTCTGCAAAATCCTTGAATGCCTTGCCTTTGGGAGGTTTATCGGCGATTTTCAATTCAATTTTTTCGAGATTAAAGATATAGATTACATAAAGTTACAGAGCGATCGTAGAAATTTTGCATTAAAATTCAGTATCATCACTCAAACAGATGTGTAGCAAAAAAATAAAGTGGTCTAGCGAAGCTACACGATCGAAAGGTGCAGAAAACATAGAGTCAGTGATGAAACGAAAAGTGGAATAGAGACATATATCGAGCATCTACGCAGCACTGACATAGCATTAATACATTGAGTCACATTGAGTCGGGCAGAATCGAAAAAGTGGGAAAAGTCTAGCAGAAGAAACTTTTTCGGCAGCACGTTAAAACTTGCAAGCGTTGCTTAAGAAATAGGCTGGAAAACGAAGTTGACGTTTTTCAGTTTTATTTTCTCAAATCATTTTTACGTCTACTAGGAAGCTCGAAAACGACCTTTAACATTGGGTGTCGGATCGAATCATCAATCTATTGTTCCTACTTACCGTAGTAGCTAATTTATAACTTCCCCCCATGAGAAGACCAAACTTCTTTATTGTTGGCGCACCGAAGTGCGGCACGACTTCCCTATGCCATTATTTAGGGCAACATCCAGAAATCTTCATCCCACCAGCCAAAGAAATTCATTATTTTGGCAGCGATCTGACGGGTAATAAAAAAGCAAAAACAGAAGATGAATACCTCAACTTCTTTCAAAATCGATCTCAAAAGTACTGCGGAGAAGGAAGTACTTGGTATTTATTCTCCCAAAAAGCGGCCCGAGAAATTGCCCAATTCAACCCCGACTCTAAAATTATCGTTATGCTTCGAGAACCTGTCTCCATGCTGCACTCCCTACACAGCCAGCGTTTGGTCAACGGATCGAGTGAAAATATTTTCGACTTCCAAAAAGCTTTAGAAGCCGAAGCCGATCGACGCTTGGGTCGAAAAATGCCCAAAAAGTGCATGAGACCCGAAGGTTTGTTCTACAGCGATGTGGTGAAATTTGCCGAACAAATCGAGCGGTATTTTGAGGTGTTCGGACGAGATCGCGTCCGAGTCATTATTTTCGATGACTTCCAAGCTAATACCGAACGGGTCTACCGACAAACGCTTAAATTCCTGGGCGCGCGCGACAATTTTCGTCCCAACTTCGATCGATTGAACGCGAACAAGAGGGTTCGCAGTGCCGCCTTACAACGATTTTTGCGCTTTCCCCCCTCTTGCTTGGCGACCTTGGGAAAAACGCTTCCCCTGCGATCGAAATGCAAGCAGGAGTGGTGGACCAAATTTTGTCAAACGGCTAGAGCCTGGAACACCTATGCCGCTGCGAGATCGTCTCTCGACCCGGATCTATATCGAAGTTTGCAGCAACGGTTCGCTCCAGAAGTCGAACGACTGAGCAACTTGCTCGGACGGGATTTAAGTTATTGGAGTCGGGAGATTACAGTCGAACGAGAACCCGCAAGCTTTCGGGTACCTATCCCCAGTTTCGACGATGTATCTTGGCCCGATTGGATGAGTGCTCCCACTTTTGCCGATTTCGATCGAAAGTATTTATAAGGAAAAAGAGGTGGGGTATGGGGTTTAGCGGTGTGATTCTTTAATCTTCCCTTCCCCATACCCGCAGTCTCATTTTCCTTATTCTCTATGGCGAAGTCCGTGGCAAAGTCCGCGATTAGCTGCGGACTTTTTGGGACCAGACGCGGGTCGGTAAACCCCAGACGTAAATGAATCCCTCTGCGGCTTTATGGTCGAATCGATCGTTAGCCCCGTAGGTGGCTAAATCGTCGGAGTAGAGGGTGTTTGCCGATTTGCGTCCGACAATGGTGGCATTTCCTTTGAACAATTTCACCCGCACCGTTCCGGAAACTCGTTCCTGGGTCTGAGCGACGAACGCATCGAGGGCGGCTTTGAGGGGACTGTACCACAGACCGTTGTAGACGAGCTGGCTGTAGGTTTCTTCGATCCCCCGCTTGTACTGGGTGACATCTTTGGTGAGGGTGAGGCTTTCTAAATCCCGGTGGGTGTGGATGAGTACCAGCAACGCCGGGGCTTCGTAGATTTCCCGCGATTTGATACCCACCAGGCGGTTTTCGAGCATGTCCACCCGACCGACACCATGCCGTCCGACGAGTTCGTTGAGTTGCGAGATGAGTTCGACCGGTCCGAGGGCGCGACCGTCGAGGTGGGTGGGAAGACCTTTCTCGAAGCTAATTTCGACGTACTCCGCCTCATCTGGAGTGTTGGCGATCGCCTCGGTCATCAAGAAGACTTCTTCGAGGGGTTCCGTCCAAGGATCTTCGAGGGGGCCGGCTTCGATACTGCGACCGAGGAGATTGCGATCGATACTGTAGGGAGAGGATTTCTTCACCGGAGAGGGAATCCCGAAGTCCTCGCCGTAGGCAATGGTTTCTTCGCGACTCATGCCCCATTCCCGCGCGGGGGTCAGTACTTTCAAATCGGGATTGAGGGCGGCAATGGCAACATCAAATCGAACCTGATCGTTGCCTTTACCGGTACAGCCGTGGGCAACAGCATCCGCACCGTGTTCTGCGGCCGCATCGACGAGCAACTTGGCAATCAACGGACGGGCTAAAGCTGTAGACAGGGGATAGCGATTTTCGTAAATTGCGTTTGCTTGGATGGCCGGAAATGCATAATCTCTGATAAATGTCTCGGTGGCATCGGCAACGATCGATTGACTCGCTCCGGATTTGAGGGCTTTTTCCCGGATCGGTTCGAGTTCGTCACCTTGACCCAAATCTGCCGCCAGGGCGATGACTTCTTCAACGCCCCACTCTTTTTTTAAGTAGGGAATGCAAACTGTAGTATCCACTCCACCAGAATAAGCAAGCACCGCTTTTTTAGCACGACCCATGAATTTACTCTTTCCTTAACGACACAAACTTCAATTATCCGATGAATGTTGACATCTGCATGTCAGGAAGCACAAATATTTGAAATTTTCGCCCCTCAAGCGCAGTATCGGCGTAATTCAGGTTGGCGATCGATGGTTCGGCGATCGCCATTAGTGACAAGTTAAGCCATTTTGCCAGATGTCAAGTTGACTAGCTCGAATCGCTCGACTCCTTTCAAACTAGAATTTTCCACGATTTCACTCTTGTGCGCGGGGGGTTCGGGGGAGGCGCAAGGCCCCCGGCGGGGGGTTTCTTACAAGGGAATGCTTTTTAGAATCGCTCCGATTTCTCATCAAGCGTCAACGAGAATTCAAGGGTTCGGCGATTGCCAGCTTCCCCAGCTTCCCCAGCTCCCCCAGCTCAATTTCACCGG
>JAXHUC010000151.1:6635-15790 GCA_034189805.1 Cyanobacteriota bacterium | reverse complement strand
ATTTCGATAACTTTTTGGTGAGTAAGCTCGATCGAAATTACGCTGATGTCCGACTAGGAGCAACCCTGACCCATTTGGAACGCCAGCAGGACCGGTGGAACGTCACCTTGGAAACATCTGGCGAAACAACCACTGAAACTACTACCGAAACGATAACCCTCAATCCCAAACTGATAATTGCTGCCGATGGTGCGAACTCAACGGTGTTGCAGAAACTAGGAATCGCACAACCCATCGAGCGATACTACGACAGCGTGCAGGGCTATTTTCGCGGCGTGACCGGTTTTGAAGGACCGGAAATGTTCCATATCGAGGGTCATTTCCTCCCCGAATCCAACCCCGGCTTTTTCTTTGTCGTTCCCTTGGCGGATGGAATTTTTAATGTCGGTGTGGGCAAACCGCGATCGGACGTGCAACAGCAAAATGTCGATTTATCGGCACTGTTGCCAGAGGTGATGCAACATCATCCTCGGCTATCGACCCGCTTTACCCACGCCGAATCGGCGAGTGAGTTGCGGTCTTGGCCGGTAATGGTTGGTCCCTCGGAGCGAGTTTCCGTATCGGGTGCGGGGTATCTGGTGACCGGAGATGCTGCTGGACTGTGCAATCCCCTCACCTGTTACGGTACCGGAAATTCGATGGTGTCGGGGATGTTGGCCGCCAGCCAAGTAAAACAGTCCATCACTCAGCAGCGTTTTGACGGGGAAACCTTGAAAACGTACGATCGAGCGCTCTACGATCGGTTTCAAAAGGAGTTTCAGACGAGCAATCTCCTCAAAACCTTCACCAAACGCAATTGGCTGTTTAACTTAGTCACCGCCAGCAACCCCATCCAATCGGCACTGCGCCAAAATTTAAAAGGCACTTCAACCATGCTCAAAAAGCTGTAGTTGCTAGGGGTTCAGCTGTCAGCCGTCAGCCATGGGTGACAAGTTAAGCAATTTTTCGAGTGTCAAGTTGACTGGGTCGAACGATAGAACCCTCTGCTAATAAAGCGTTTGGGCGATTCCACTCTTTTGCGCGGGGGGTTCGGGGGAGGCGCAAGGCCCCCGGCGGGGGGTTTGGGGGGAGACCCCCCAACTCCGGGTTTTCGGTCGATTAGTGACTGGTTGACAAAGCCAAAACCACCTTAACTTGTCACCAATGGCCGTCAGCCGTCAGCCTGAGAATGAAATCGGCAAGCAACCATCCCTCAATATGCCGAACATACCTATCTCCCTGATTCCCTGGTCTCTCCGCATCTCCGCATCTCCGCGTCCCCGCGTCTTTATCCCCCACCTCCCCATCTATCCTTCAGTCCAAACCCGATCGCGTCCTTGCTCTTTGGCTCGATACAAGGCGCGATCGGCTTCGGCAATCAAATCCCGCCAGGTTGACTTGCGATCGGGCCAACGGGTGGCAACGCCCAAACTCAGGGTGACAACACGATTGACTTTGGAACCTTCATGGGGAATTTTTAAGGCTTTGATGCGGGTGCGAATTTTGCGAGCGACGCGGATTGCTCCTTCGGCGTGGGTATCGGGTAAGATGGCGGCAAACTCTTCCCCGCCATACCGAGCGACGATATCCGACGGACGTTTCACCGTTTGTTGCATCGTCCTCGCGACTAGCCGCAAACAATCATCTCCGGCTTGATGACCGTAAGAGTCGTTGTAACCTTTAAAAAAGTCAACATCGCACAAAATCAGAGAGAGGGGACCGTGTTCGCGAGCCAATCGTCCCCATTCCCGCTTCAGGGTAATATCAAAGGCGCGACGGTTGGCAATTTCGGTCAAGCCATCGATAGTCACCAGTCGCTGGAGTTCTTGGTTGGCTTGTTGCAATTGCTCGTAGAGTTGCGATTGTTGAATGGCGATTCCCACTTGAGCGGTCAGTTGGCTGACGAATTTAATTTCCGATCGCTGCCAGTGGCGCGGTTCGGAACATTGTTGGGCGACGAGCAACCCCCATAATTTGTTGCCTTGGAGAATCGAAACCACTAAGTTGGCTCGAACGTCCCATTCAGACAGGCGCTCGACGTAGCAAGGAGATAAATGAGCGTTCTGAATATCGGCGATCGCGCTGATGCGTCCTTGTTGGTAAGCGTGAAAGTGCTTTTGAGTTAAACAAGTATCTTGAATTTCGGTGCCGAGCATTTTCTTCCAAGGATCGATGGCGGCTTCCGCCACGACTTTTCCCCTATTTTGGGATTGGAATTGATAGATTGCGACTCGATCGCACTGGAGAAATTCTCGAATCGATCCCACCGCCGTGTTGAGAATATCCCTCAGATCGAGCGACTGAAGTATGTGCTGGGTAATCCGACTGAGGAAGCGCTCTTGTTCGGCTTGCTGGCGGAGAGTTTCTTCAATTTGCTTGCGCTCGCTAATATCTCGGGTAACGTTGGCAAACCCTCGCAGATTGCCCTGTTCGTCCCACAACGCCGTCAGGACGACATGTGCCCAAAACTGAGTGCCATCGGCTCTGAGCCTGGGGCCTTCCACTTCGAGTTTGTGCCGATCGACGGTTT
The DNA here is from genome assembly GCA_034189805.1 of Cyanobacteriota bacterium. GTDB lineage: Bacteria > Cyanobacteriota > Cyanobacteriia > Cyanobacteriales > Geitlerinemataceae > Zarconia. The sequence goes on along the minus strand of JAXHUC010000151.1, from coordinate 13,281 downwards.
GCCGCAACACTTCGAGGGGTTTGCCGCGTTGTCGATCTTCGGGTAAAAAAAAGCGGGAGAAATGGCTGGAGATAGCGTCATCTGCTTTGAGGCGATAGATGTTTTCCGCCCCGATATTCCAACTGACGATCGAGCCGGTGGGATCGAGTAAATAAAGGGCGTAGTCTTTGAGTCCTGCCAGAAGCAATCGCAATCGTTCTTCGCTTGCATGTAATGCTTCTTTGACTTGCTCGAGTTCGGTAATGGCGCGCCCAACGGACTGAAACTCGATGAGGTGTCCGTGTCGATCGAAAATCGCTCGATCGATCCACTGCTGCCAGCTTTTCTCCCCCGATGGCGAAATCGATTGGTGGAAGTGAGTCACTTCTCGATCGCTCGGAGTGACCGATCGCAACTGTTTTTGCCAAGCATGACGTTCGGCCGGTTCGAGCCAGCCAAAGACCGGAGTGCCGATCGATTTGTGAGGAAGTTGACCTGTGTAGCGACAATAAGCCCGGTTGACAAACGTCAGGGTTCCGTCGGGTAAAAAACGGCAAATATAGTCAGTTTGCAATTCAACGAGGGCTTGATATCGAGTTTCGCATTCGTGCAGCGCCTCGGAGATCGACTCATAGGCGGCGCGATCTCCCCGTTCTAGGGATGATGGCTTTCTAGAGCTGGAATTGCATCCATGATTGATATCCATCGCCTCTATTATCCTCAGCTTTTGATGAGGCACGCTAACTTTCTCAACTCTTCTTCTTCAGCTTGCGACACCCGATCGTTCCTCTCCAACTATTTTAGTGGTGAGGTTTTCTCCACTTTTAATACTTTTGATGGATTTTTCTTAATTGTCTCTTGGCGATCGAATTAGGAAAGATATTTTCAATGCTATTGCTGCCTTTGCTCCGATCGAAAAATTCCAAATTCAGATGAGATTGGGAAGTTTTCTTCATGCAGCCATATGCATATTCTTAATGATACTTAGAATTGAGTGCCTGTTGTCTTTTTTACCCGACCTTAGCGAAAAAGACAATAGATGGATACACTTCATGGGAAGAACATGTGAATTGACTTCAAAGCTGCGATGTCGAGGCTTTTAAATACAGAGGAACGGGAGTGGAAGGTTCGCGATTCTCGCGTGAGATCGAGCTGTTCTCAGCCAGATAAGTACAGCTCGATCTCGAATTTATAAAAATAATCTTAAGCACGGATCGATCTCTCGAAAAATGCTTGTCCGAGCTTGAGATCGCTTTTAAGAGTTTCCCTAGTCCATACAAAAGCTAGATAGCTAAGCTATCTAGGATCTAATATTATAATTGAAAATGCTCTCTGGCGAGGGTCACTCTATTTCACATCGAGTAGAACGCATCGCCATACATTTATTGCGTGTTGAGTGCTGCGAACGAATGCATCTCGATCGGGCCAATGTGGCAAAGACCTCGCTTCGATATCTAGTTTAAATGCACGACAGCTTGTCTGCCGAAGACTCCTGACGCTCGCCAATACTCATCCGTCTACCTTATTCGCGATCGCGATCCCTCCGTGGGGTTTCGAGTTCCCTTAAGATTTCGGTAACTGATACTGGCCGACAATTTTCTTAGCAAATTCCGGGACGTGTTGTTCTAATTTTTCGGGATAGTTGCGTTTGACGTAGAGATAGTTGCGGGTGAAATGGGAATCGATCGAAAATCGACCGTATTCCAAACCCGTCGGACCGATACGTTCGATGACCACACCCATTAATTTTGCGGCCCACATCGGTAACGTCACGCCTTTATCGTAAGCGGGAATGCTCTGCTGGACGGCTTGGTGGCGATCGCCGCTTGAGGAGACTGGTTGCGTTTTCAATTGGTCGAGAACCAGATCGAGCATTTCGCGTCCGGTTTCGTTGCGCACCACGATCCACTGCCAGCCAAAGGGCGCACCCATATAGCCGACGACCAAATCCGCCAAACCGTTGACGTAATCGAAGCAACTCATGCACGATGGCGCAAATACATCTTTGAGTTCCTTGGTATTCAAACCAAAAAAGGGCACTTTTTCGATCGAGCCATCTTCGTGTTTGAAATGTACCCGGAAGTCCTGCATGAACTCGTAATGCACCACCGTCTCGGGGGATTTGCTGGTGGTGTCGAGAAACTTCTGCAACCCGGCGCGAGTGACGTTATCGACGCAGGGGGTTCCCAACACGTAGAGTTTTTCGAGTCCCAGGCGTTCCTCGACTTCCCGCAGGGCTTGAATCTGACACCCCACGCCAATGACGAGCAACCGTTTCATCCCAGACCGTTCGACTTGTTCGAGTACCGATAGGTTCGGGGAGAGGGTGGGTTTGTTCACCCGCGCGGCGAGGACTTCTTCTGGGGTGCGGGCAATGACGGGTTTGGGGCCGAATCGATCTTCGGGGGTATTTTGCACGCATACCACCCCTTCTACGAGGCCTCGTTCGAGCATTTCGCAGGCGATCGTACTGACAATTCCCGTCCACTGCGCCCCTTCAATCGGCTCGATTTTCCGCGCGGCGATCGTCTCTTGGTGCACGCCGAAGTAAACCTCATCGTCGTTTTCGAGATCGCGCTGGCGGCCGTGGGTTTGAGTTTCGAGGCGATCGAATTGTTGGTTGAGAAACGCGCAAGCATCCTTGACGTAATGGATGTAATAGGTGTCGCACAGTCCGCACTCGCTACATAATTCTTTGGCCGGACGGCGACTACCGGGCTTGAGGGCTTTAGACTTCTTATGTTTGGCAGAGTTGGAAGCAGTTGCACTCATTTAAAAAACTCTTAGATAAAAAACTTTTGCGAAAACTCTGCTGACCTAGGCAGGACGCATTTTTACCTAGGATACCTTAGAGCTTGACCCGACCGATCGCCCAATATATAGCAGTCGCGCCTAGCAATTAGGACACTTGTGAAGGTGGGAAACGGGAGCTTCGGAGGCTTCGGGGGCAGGGGGGGGGAAGACTTCGGGTTAATTACGCAACTGTCTGGCACTAAATTGGCGACTGCTATAGTAGCCGCCAATTTAGTTAGGACATCGGTGAAAGTAAGCTGCGGTCGGACCCCGCGTCGGCAGCAAGCGCAAGGGAATGCCAACTGTTGGGGGAGCGTGGGGAAAAGAATATTAGCATGAGATCGATCGGTGTGAGATCGATATGAGATGAATCTGCTCTGATTGAAGTGGCGACTGCTATACGTGCGGTGTTCTCTTCAAAAGCCGTTCGCGCGCGCGACTCCACACGGGGTATCGCCCAATGCCCAATGCTGAAACTTGTATTGCTTCTTCATCTTTTTCTAAGAGCTTAAATCTATAGATTGAATTAGAATATTGAATTAGGATAAAACGTCAAAAATAACACTTAATGTGGCTTAAAAGCTTCGACCTCGATCGAGTTATTGCTTGTTCTGAGCGTTCCTCGTTTCCTTGATTCAATCTGGGGAATAAAAAAATCACATTAAACGCCACTAATTTTTTAGAAAAAGTTAAAAAAAATTCTAGAATTAACGTGAAAACCTTTAAACCCTTTCCCACCGCAACTTCTTCAACCTCAGCCACGAAAAGCTGGTGGGCGATCGGTATCGGTCTGGCTTTAGTGTTACTCGGTATTGGTATTGGATTGACCAGCACGCTATCGACGCTAACCTGCAACAGAGTTGAAACCAACCGAATCGCTTGCTCGATGATTGAGGAAGATTTACTCGAGTTCAACGTGCGACAAACCATGCTCGATAAACTCGAAACAGCCGAAGTCAGAATTCGCGTGAGCGCTCAAGGAGAAATCGAAAAACTCGTCTTGGTTGGAGAAAAAACAGAACTCAAGCTCAACGCTTTTGATGGAGATGCACCGGAAGCAGCAGAAAAGATTAATGAATTTGTTGGTGATTTGAATCGAGAATCCGTTACGCTCACTCAAGACGATCGATGGTTTTCTAGCTTTTTTGGTCTCGTTTTAGCTATCGCCGGACTGTTTCAAACCGGACTGTTTAAATTTAAAAATCCGCACAATCTTCGATTGAATAATACGAATAATTTCGATTAAACATGTAAATTAAAATAGTACTTTAATATGATTCTAATATTATTAAATAACGGATTAAATTTCAATATTTTGAATCAAACGTGACTCAAAAAAAAGGTCGAACTTCACCTGATGCTCGTCAAATTGCATTTTGGATACTCGTCCAGATCGAGCGAAAAAGTGCATTTGCCGATGCTGCTCTCGATAAGGAATTGCAACGCCACCAACCCAGCCTAGCCGATCGCAAATTAATTGCCGAGTTGGTTTACGGTTGCCTCAGACGGCGGCGATCGCTCGATGCGATTATCGACGGACTCGCACGCAAAAAATCCGATCGCCAGCAGCGAGATTTGCGACTAATTTTACACCTGGGTTTGTACCAACTGTGCTATCTCGATCGCATTCCTGAATCTGCTGCCGTTCATACTACCGTCGAACTCACCAAACAAAATAAACTTGCTGGACTTTCGGGATTTGTTAATGGGATTTTGCGACAGTACTTGCGCGTAAAAAATACCCCTGACGATCCCCTACAAAAAGCGATCGCCGATCCTGTCGAACAGCTGGGTATCGTTCATAGTTATCCCAACTGGATCGTCGAAAATTGGTTGGAACAAGTTGGACGAGAAGAAACCGAACGACTCTGCGAATTCTTCAATCGATCCCCGGCAATACATTTACGAGTCAATCCCTTAAAAACCACCGTCGAAGCCGTCGAAACCGCCTTCCGAGAACGAGGCATTGAATGCGATCGCACTCCCCCTCTTCCCCAATGTCTAAAACTGACCTCCAGTCCTGGAGAAATCAAGCAGTTACCCGGATTTGCCGCCGGATGGTGGACGATTCAAGATGGCAGCGCTCAGTTAGCTGGCTATCTTCTCGATCCCCAACCCGACGAGACGATCGTCGATGCCTGTGCGGCCCCAGGGGGAAAAACCACTCATCTTGCAGAGTTAATGGGCGATCGGGGTAAAATTTGGGCCCTCGATCGGGTTGCCTCTCGTCTGAAAAAAGTACGACAAAATATCGATCGCCTGCAACTCAACTCGATCGAAATTGCCCTCGGCGATAGCCGCGATTGTCCGGAGTTCGAGCAAAAGTGCGATCGGGTTTTGCTCGACGCACCCTGTTCTGGATTGGGAACCCTGCATCGGCGCACGGATTTACGCTGGCGACAAACCCCACAAATGGCCGAAGAACTGGCTCTTCTGCAAGGGGAATTACTCGCAGAAGCCGCAACCTGGGTGAAACCCGGAGGCGTTCTCGTTTACGCCACCTGCACTCTGCATGCGCTCGAAAATCAGGAGGTTGTTTGTCCGTTTCTCGATCGCCATCCCCATTGGCACGTGGAGGCTCCCCCATCCGAATCTTTCCTGTCTGCGTTTGCCACCTCCGATGGGTGGCTGGAAGTGTGGCCGACTCGCCATCAAATGGACGGCTTTTTTATGGTGCGACTCAAGCGGGATGGGTGATGGGGAAGAGAATTAAAAACTAAGAATTAAGAATGCAAAGTGCGCGCATGAGGAACATTAGATAAACGTGCGCAGCAGTGTCGCGGCAGTCATGCCGAATAAAATCGCCCAGATAATCCATTCGAGGGTGGAGACTTTTTTAAACATGTTGGTGCGCGTTCGATCGACTGATTTTAGTGTATATGCTTCAGTGTATAGAACCCATTTGAGATCTTTGAGAGTTTGAATTAAACTGGCACTCGTTGTCCACTTCAGTCGGTGATGGTCTATTCAAGCAGCCTGAGCGATCGCGAATGGGAAATTCTCGAACCCCTATTGCCAGAAATCCTGCCCCAGAAAAAGCGTACACGTCCTCTGAGTTGGACAAAGCGAGAAATATTAGATGGAATTCTCTATCAACTCAAAAATGGGTGTAATTGGGAAGATCTGCCAAAAGACCTACCCCCATACTCGACAATGGATACCATCCGGACAAGCTCATGGAAGAGTTGAAAAAAATCTATCCAGCCATCGAGACGAAAATTCAGTTTGAACTCTCACCGAAAATGTCAAAAGCCCGAAAGAAACAACTTGGGAAAACCGGCTTTGTCCCAGTCAAAGCTCGGTGGGTCATTGAGAGAAGCAATGCCTGGATGGATAGATGTAAAAGTTTACTCAAAAATTGTGAGAGAACTCTGTCCAATGCTACCACTAAAGTCAATCTCTGTTTTGTCCGACTGATGCTTAAAAGATTGGCTGCGGGTTAGTCTGTTGCTAGGGCGATCGCCCTGTCCAAATAGCTCCAAGTCTTTGGTCTCACTTGACCAATCGGTCCGATGGCGATCGCCCCCCAAGACTGACACACGAGCGCATCTGTGGAGTGAATCATCCCGGTTAAGTCGAGCTTCTCGATCGGAACCCGAGCGCTACAGACTTCTCCGGCGCGAACGCCCGGTCTCGAGCGACTCAGGAATCATCCCGGTTCGGAGCGCAGACGAGTGCGAGCTTAATTCAAGCTCTCAAAGATCTCAAATGGGTTCTATAGATTGACTGGTACTTTATTTTTTGGCAAGTCCCTAACCTTAAGACACAAAGTAGAAATCATTTTCTTCGGTTATCTACATGCTTCTATTGTTTTTTTCTTACTAGGAGTCATTCAAGAGCATCGTAATTCTTCTAATTGGTTATATATGTTTGA
>JAXHUC010000151.1:0-6535 GCA_034189805.1 Cyanobacteriota bacterium | reverse complement strand
TAACCTTAAGACACAAAGTAGAAATCATTTTCTTCGGTTATCTACATGCTTCTATTGTTTTTTTCTTACTAGGAGTCATTCAAGAGCATCGTAATTCTTCTAATTGGTTATATATGTTTGACTCAACTCCCACAATCTGGAATACAATCGCACTGATTCTTTTATTTTCATTAATTGGAGATTTAATTTGGGACTGGCGACAACGACCCAAAATTTTGAAAAAATATGTTCTCAACAGAAAATACTCTTCTTTTATGAATTCTTTGAAGAATTGGTTTAAGTAAAAAATAGTTTTAAATATATTTTTTCACAAATTCAAACTAAATATATAACTAAATTGATTTTAATATACTACCTTCAACTTGATAAATCGATGCCATAATTCCATTTTCATAATCTTCTAAAAGCGATGATTTCACCTCATTCAAATAATCTTGAATCGCCGATCGCAAAATAGGTTTAGAAACATCGACAGTATTCTGATAATCCCACAAATCCCAGAGAATAATTCCCACCCCGACGATCGGGTCGAGAAACTCCGCCCCCACTTTAGCGGCAACCGCTCCTCCTGTTTTGGCTGCAACTTTGGCTGCTGTTTTACTTGCAAATGCCGTGACAATTTTGCTCCCAACTTTAGTGACGACTGGAACCATCCCCTTAACCAATAAATAGCTACTCCCTCCCACCAATACTTTCAAAGAGAGATTCGAGAGGCTACCGTTATTATTCACCGTCAGGGCAATATCTCCTAGATACCGTTCCCAATCCCCTTGGGGAATTTGATAGCGACTTTGAATTTTCGAGATATTATTTTCCAGGTGCGAAATATAATCGGTCACCGTATCTCGGGTCATCCGTTCGAGTTCGAGTTGAGCAATTTGAGGGCGCAGTACCCGTTTGGCAAATTCAGATTGAAAGTCTTCAGTAATTTGTTCGGCAACGGCTTGTTTGGGGGGAGGATTGTTGGTATTTATCCAATGTTCGATCGCCGAGGATAAATAGACGAAAGGAGTGCTAAATTCGAGTTTCTTTTGATTGAAATAGTTGAAATACCAGGGGATGAAACCTTCATCAACTCGTACCATCAACTCTTCTACCCAAGCATCGAGTTGCGCCGAGGCAAATGCATTGGCTTGAGTTCTCGCATCCCGCAGTGCCGAAACCATTGCCCGATCGATATCGTCTTGAGGCGGCAGGGTTCGATCGACGATCGCTACTTGCGCCTTCGGTTTGGGGGTTTCTAGCGATGTATTTGCCGATCCCAGCGTCCCGGCGATCGTCCCCCGTCCCACCAGGGGAATGACAACGATGAGTACCACTAATACCCAGATGTAGGGAACGATCGACTTGATGAGTTGACTCAAGGCTTCGAGTCGATGGGTGCGATCGATATAGGTTGCTTTGTCTGGGGATGTTTGAGAGTCGTCAGGGGATTGATTTTCGCTCACGATCCAATTTGGGCCAATTCGGGTAGTGCTGAGTGCATTTTAGCGAACCCTCCCCCGATCGGGCGATCGAAGTTCATCCGAATGGGTGAATCGTTCGATATGCGACTTCTCCTATATTAGGTATCAAGCAAGACAAGTCATGACACACTCTAATGACAGCATTCCCGCCACTCCCAATTTGGAGAAGGCGGGACTTTTGTTTGAAGATGAGGGAATGGAGGACGGTTCATTGAATCATCGTCTTCTCTCTTTTGGTTAAAGCCGAACCCTATCGAAGGCTTCGCAGTCAGCATTCGATAGAGAGAATTGAAAAAAATTTCGTTAGAATTAATTGTGGTATGAGTGTGAGATTCCCAATAAAAAGCCATACACGATTCGATATTTCTCTATGTCTCGAAGGGATACTTATCATAATTATTGGCGATCGCATTACCATTCAGTGTAACGATACAGAAGATTCAATTGTCTCGGAATTAGTTGAGATGGGAATTCCCCAAGAAAAAATAGATCTGAATTTCATTCATCCCCAACATCGAGAGCTAGAAACAGATATCGAACGTCTTGAAAATGCTACGATATCGAGAACTCATTGAGAAAATATTGAGCTTGTAGAGTGGGAAATGGCGGCGATCGCATTCGTTATTGATATTACTTGAATATCCGCCGTTGCCTACCACCGATGAGGAGATGATTTGATGAAAACTTTAGATCGATATCGAGAACTTATTGAGAAAATATTGAGCGAGTATGCAGCCATTCCTTCCAGTTATGGAGAGATTCAGACCGAAGTGATTTTCGATCGCCAGCGCGATCGGTATTTATTCGTAAAAATGTAGGGGCGGGGCGAAAAACGTAAGGATTCAGGTTCGATTTTAGATAGGGTCAAAATCCCAATGGGTAGGGGCGGGTTTTGAATTTAAATTTTGGGTAAGACTCCGAATATATCCCTAAACCCGCCCTTACAAAGCGTTTGAGCAGAGCTGACATTTGAATGCTTACCAAAAAACTATGCCCTGACTGAAATTGATTATCAAAACCCGCCCTCGCGTTTATGTACTATAAGCGATGGGAGTGTGTAGCTGTATTCAGCGAGGTTAGAACATCCGATACAGCTACAAGCTATAAGTTGCAAGGTTTAGCTGATGGCTGAAAGCTGAAAGCTGACAGCTAAGCCATAACTTACACCTCGGCGAAATCGTTAGAATCGATCGCCTCGACATTCACCCCTTGCAAGGTGACAAGTAACCCTGTCGCGGTAATTTGGGTATTGTCGCCGACCTGAGCAATTGTCATATCAGCGAAGGTTAACCCGTCAGCTAAAAACCCGCCCTCACTCTTTGGGGGTCAACCTGACACTCGAACGATAGAACCCTTACCCAATAAAGCGTTTGGGCGATTTAACTCTTGTACGCAGGGGGCACTTCGACAGGCTCAGTGACCGGGGGAGGCATTTCGTCCCCCTCACCGATTCTGATGGCGAAACTCCGATGGAGTCTGGCGCAGGGGATTTTCTGGATTCCAAATCCCCCGTCGGGCGAGTCGGGCGCGTTCTCGGGCGAGGGTCAGCCGTTGTTGGTATTTAATATTAGGCGATCGGGCGCGATCGAGAACGAACCCTTCCGCGACGAGTTGTTCGTTTGCCAAGACACCATCAACCCACAAATACGCCAACTGCCGATCGAATCCATCCTCAGATTCCACATCAAATTCCAGGAGAATCGATCGACCTTCCACCAATTCTTCTAGCCGTTTTTTAGCCGCCATACCCCACGGTTGCTGTTGTAAATCCGGTGCGTCAATGCCGATCGCGCGGACGGTTTGCGAGGTCGTGTTGCCGTCCGCCTGGGTGATTTCCACCGTTTGACCGCTAACAACGCGATCGACTCGCACTGGAGTTCCCGCAATTGGGGTGGGTTGGCAGCTTGCCAGAGTCACCGTCAGGAGGACGGCGACCCCGATGACGGGAAAACCCCTCACTATTTCTCTGCCGGAACGAAAATCACGGGATGCCAGCTACTGCGCAGAATCTGCGACGAAAAGCTCGGACGGGACCAGTCGATCAAACGATTGGGGACGCTGCGGGCGGCAATGGCGATCGCGCTGATATTATACTCGAGAGCCATATCGAGAATGCCCGCGAGAGGATCGCCCGATCGCACGTCGATCCCTGCTTTCAAACCCATCTCTTCTAATTGAGTCTTGATGGGTTCGAGTTGTTTTCGGGCTTCTTCTTCGGCATTCTCCTGACGCACTTCTCGCCGCTGTCCGGCGACATCTAAGACCTGACCGAGCAGACATTCCTCAAAGCAGGTGTCACCGATTTTTTCAGAATAGCGCTCGATTTGTTTGAGCAGCCCGTTATCTTCATCGGTGCCATCGTATGGAACGAGCAGAGAGCGGAATAGATGGGCGCAGCGCAGTTCGAGTTCCTCGTTGGTATAAGTGGAAATCATTGAGGGACGGATTGCCATCAAGGGAACGCTCGATCGCTGAGTGAGTTCGATGGTGTTGCTGCCAAAGAGCTTCTGGTTGAGTAGGGTGCGAGGTTGAGTGCCGAGTAAAATCAAGTCACTATCGTGTTTCTTCACGATCTTGAGGATGATATCGGCAAATTTACCCGAATCGACATCGATCTCAACCTCAACGCCGTCGGGAACGTTTTCCAGAGCCACCGAGAGGCGCTCGCGAGCCTTTGCCATCGCCTCTTCGTCCACTTTGCAAATTTCTCGATCGTCCAACGGGGGAGCGACGTGGCAAAATACAATTTGACGCAAACCCGACTTCGCCAGACTGGGCACAAAGCGAACGAGGCGTTGCATGCCATCTTTGAAATCGGTGCAGATTAAAATCCTTTGAAACATAGTGTAGCCGGGGAAACACTTGAGAGAACCGAGGGGTGAGAGGGGAAGTTCTCGCTCCTTCCCTGTCATTGTATGGGACTCCCACACCGTTACCGCATGATGCTTCATAACTTTTGAGCATCATATTCAATAACTTTTTACTATCATGTTAGATAACTTTTCACCGATCGCGGCGATCGCTACCACCCCTCGCAGTGCCGAACGCCTCTCCCAGTTTTGCCAGAATGCGAAGATCGAGGACGCGCGCGATCGAAAGGTCGAAATAACGCTCTGGGTGAGTCCTGCCCTGGCTCACCTTCCCCATACCCGCGCTTACGAAGGATCTCTCAAAGATTGCATCGCCCAACTGTGGCTCCATCATCGAGCATTTATTTTCGGTCTGGCAACGGGCGCGGTGGTGCGGACGATCGCCCCTCTACTGCGGGATAAATCTACCGATCCGGCGGTGGTGGTTGTAGATGAGGGGGGAAATTTCGTCATCAGTTTGTGTAGCGGTCATCGCGGTGGGGCCGATCGATTGGCGCGTTTGGTGGCGCTGCACGTCGGGGCAACTCCAGTGGTGACGGGGGCGGCAGATGGGTTGGGACTGCCCGCCGTTGACATGCTCGGGGTTCCCTTCGGTTGGCAGCGCGGCGCGGGGGATTGGTTGGGCGTGAGTGCAGCACTGGCGCGAGGGGAGACGGTACAGGTTTTCCAAGAGGCGGGTTCGACGTTGTGGCAGCAGCATTTACCTTCGGGTCATCCTTTTATATTCGGCTTTGAAGCCGAAGAGACTAGCGGAGTCGATCCCCAGGCGCGAATTTGGGTCGGGTTTACCCAGCGTCGGTTTGCCCCCGGATCGGAACTGCCGAAAGTACAATGGCATCCTCGCGTGTTGTGGGTGGGGGTGGGATGCGAGCGGGGAACCTCCCGAGAACTCATCGATCGGGCGATCGAACGAACTTTTGCCGCCCATCATTTGGCACGGGGGGCGATCGCCGGGATTGCGACGATCGACCTTAAGGCGGATGAGGTGGGATTGCTGGAATTGTGCGGGTACGAGCATTGGCCGCTGGAAACCTTTACCCCCGAACGTCTGGCCTCGATCGAAGTTCCCTCGCCATCGGAGGTGGTGGCGCAAGAGGTGGGAACCCCCAGCGTTGCAGAAGCAGCAGCGATTTGCGCCGCGAGCGATCGATCGCCTTCGGGTCAATCGAACCTGTTGGTTACCAAACAAATTTATAAGGAAGAAAACCAACTCGGCGCGGTGACCGTTGCCGTGGCATTAGCCGAGGTCGAACATACGGGACGTGTGGGTCGGTTGTGGTTGGTGGGGACGGGGCCCGGTCAGCTCGAGCAAATGACTCCGGCCGCTCAAAGCGCGATCGTCGATGCCGATGCGATCGTCGGCTACAAGCTATATATCGATTTGATTCGTCCCCTGCTGCGTCCGGGGCAAATCGTCGAGGCACTACCAATTACTCAAGAACGAGAGCGGGCCGAACGAGCGATCGAACTGGCAAACTGGGGACTGACCGTAGCGGTGGTCTCTTCCGGGGATTGCGGCATCTACGGGATGGCGGGTTTGGTGTTCGAGGAATTGCGCGATCGCGACTGGGATGGAACGACTCCTGCGGTGCGGGTTTTTCCCGGCTTGACGGCATTGCAGGCAGCGGCTTCTCGAGTCGGCGCACCGTTGATGCACGATTTCTGCGCCATTAGTTTGAGCGATTTGCTCACCCCCTGGGAAACGATCGAAAAACGACTCAAGGCTGCTGCCGAGGGGGATTTTGTCGTCGCGCTCTACAACCCGAAATCGAAAACGCGCACCCAACAAATTGCGATCGCCCAAAAGATTTTTTTGGCATGTCGCCCTCCCCAAACTCCAGTGGCGATCGTGCGATCGGCATATCGTACCGAGGAACGAGTGCAGCTAACAACCCTAGAAAAGTTACTCGAAAATTCGATCGACATGCTCTCTACCGTATTAATCGGTAACACTCGCACCGGATTCTACGCCGATTGGATGATTACACCGAGAGGATATTTGGACTGAGCAGCTCTGGAAATGGATAACTCTCGGAAGAGAGAAAGAGATGACGCGGTGACGCGGGGACGCGGAGACAAGGAGATAAGGAAGAATGCGCGTATCTTGCATTTTTCTGCCCCATCTCCCTCATCTCCCTCACCTCCCTCATCTCCCTCACCTCCCCCATCTCCCTCATCTCCCTCACCTCCCACACCTCC
>JAXHUC010000150.1:0-15930 GCA_034189805.1 Cyanobacteriota bacterium | reverse complement strand
GGACTTTAACCCTCATCTGGGCAAGAGTTCAGGGTGTTTAAGCATTTATTGCTTTGAACCCTGCTTAGGCTATATGCTGAGCATTTTTACCTAATAACGAATCGCACATTTTCTCCACATTATAAATATCCCCGTTCCTCTCCAAATTTCCGCAAACGGGGCATACACTTCCGTTGGTAAAAACAACTCAGCGTGGCGATGGGCAAATTTAGTTCTGCGGAAATCTCTTTCCATGGGGTGCGCGGTGGCAGTCGGCGCAAGATTAAAATTTGGCAGTTCGCGTTGGGGTGTCCTTTGACGTGAGTGCCGCGCAAATCGCCATCGGCATCGAGTTTTACCCACTCTTCTACATCTTCTAAAATCGGTGGCGGTTCCGGCTTGGCAACGGGTTCGCGCATGTTGGGATCGTCAATGCTGCTCGGTTGGGGCTTACCGTATTTCCCGCTAAGTTCTCTAAGTCTCCATTTGAGATAGTTATCCAACCAAGTAATAACGCTGCTGCGATCGGGATTGTAAGGTTCTTGGGTCGTCGTGGCTTCGCAAAGATTGCGGCACAGATACAGCCAGGTTTGTTGCAAAGCCTCTTCGTAATACGGGGTATCTTCTTTCCAGAGTTTTCCCGATCTCTGGATGGCGATGACCAATCGAGTTAGACTCCGCCGACGTTCGGGACTGCCGGAAGGATATTGACAAGTCTCTTCAACCAATCGGCGCAGAGAATCTGAGGTAGACATAGGTGATTCGGGCAACATAGAGTAACTCAGAAAAGATCGGGCATTCTCATCGCTATTAGAATCCGACTTCTAAGAGGCTAATGGTTTTTGGAACCTAACATCTAGTTATCGGCAGATTGGGACAAAACTATGCAATTTCGTTTCTATGGAGACTTCTGCCGATCGAGCTTCGGAGGAAGCGAGGGATGGGAAGATGTATTTTTTAGCAAAAATCATAAACTTTTGTAACAACTCGCATAACTCCCGCGCGATCGACTGAAGTCTTGATGGCTACTGATAAGTACACCGTCCCGATCGGTGCGCGTTTGCAAACAGCCTGGGTTTATGCAAACGCGATCTAGGCTTGGGACGAACCCAAGCAGATGGCTTCTAGAGTGTTGTGCGATCGTACCGATTCTTGTTTTGGAAGGGCGATCGCACTTTTTTTATGGGAAGGGAACGGGGAATTGGGAATGGAGAGCTTGGGGAGCTGGGGGAGCTGGGGGAGCTTCGGAGGCTTGGGTAGCTCTCGGGGACTGAGTGTTTGAACGATATGTCAATTCCCCCGTTTCTTCCCCAGCCTCCCCCTCTGGAGCGTCCAGAGCGTCCCCCGTTCCCCGTTCTCCACCCTCACCGGATACAAAAATCCAAAACTGACGTTAGGTGTACCGATCGCTGAGTTGGAATGGCTATAACAGTAGACGATCGATATCTGGATTTGATGCAAGATGAATATCCAACTCGAAAGCCAACGCTTAGTTTTTCGTTTGGCCCGTTCGGAAGATGTAGTGGCGATCGTCCGGTACTACACTGAAAACCGAGCGTATCTAACCCCTTTCGAGCCGAGGAAAAGTCCCCACTTTTATACCCGAACCCATTGGGAAAGGGAGGTGAAAGCTCGCGTCGAGGAATTTGCCACAGATCGATCGCTCAAACTCATTTTGTTAGAGAAGGAGAATTTAGAGGCGATCGTGGGGGTGCTGAACTTTTCCAATTTTATCCGGGGGGCGTTCGACTCCTGCACCGTCGGTTACAGCATCGCCCAAGCCAAGCAAGGACGGGGTTACATGAGAGAAGCCATGACCGTTGCGATCGATTACATTTTCCGGGAGTTGAACTTCCACCGCATCATGGCGGCTTACCTTCCCCACAACCAACGTAGCGGCAGACTGCTCAAACGCTTGGGCTTCGTCGTCGAAGGTTACGCCCGCGACTATCTCCGCATCGACGATTGCTGGCAAGACCATATTCTCACGAGTTTAATCAATCCCAACTGGCAACCCCAATTTTAAGAATTTGGAGGCGCGGAATTGGGCGTTTATCGGTAGGTGAGTCCGTGGAAATTCTAGCTTTTGAGTCTTTAAACAAGCTGACGGCTGGCGGCCGATCGCGCTCATGCTTATTGAATAAGAAGCCAATTGCATTGCGATCTAAATAAAAATGTTATCCAGACAACAATTTTTGATATCGGAAAGCCCAAAAAATCGATCGATGAACCCAGTTCGTAAATTCGTAAATTTGTCACCCTTACTACATCAAAACCTTCTTAACTTGGCTCCCAATCCGGGTTATTTCGCCGGTTTGCTCTCATTCAAGTCCGTAAATTTACACACTTTTTAGAAATTGTGAGATAAATCTGAAATTACCCGGCAAAGTCTCAAAAATCGCGTTAAGATATCGAGTAATTGCCAAAACCTCACCTTTGGGTGCATCTACATTTTTCTTTTCAGCTAGCTCGATGCATGGTTGTCGGTGATTACAATCCAATCACTCATAACACCTGCATTTCCTGATTTTTTTAAATAGTTCACAATTTTGGACTGTCGATAGACTTCACCGTCCTAATTTTTTTAACCGCTTCTGATGCCGATCGATACGCCACAATTCCCATCGAAGTCATAACTCATATTCCGCACGACAAAGCTTAGTGGTACTTTGACAAAAATTGGTGCAATTTGTGCCTCAAACCTAGATTAGCTATGGAATATAGGTCGAAACGATAAAAAACTGACAACCACAGGGGTTTCAGATACTTTGCTTTGGGGGTTGGAAGTCGTCAAAGTACCATTAGTCGTTGGCAACAAGCTGAGCAATATTTCTGGTGTCAAGTGTGACGGTTTAGGGGCGGAATGTGGGTTCAAATATTAGCAACGTTCGTGGTATGCGACAGGTTACTCAAATAGAATATTGCAATTCTTCCACCTGATTTCTGCGCAACTCTCTAGCGAAATCTACATCAACCGATCGGGTCTTAGAAGTCGATCGGTTGATAAATATACTAAACAGCCGGCTAGAGAGCGATCGCCCGACGATAATAGTCTAGGGCTTCTGTATCGCGACCTTGGCGTAGCATCACATCGCCAATGGCCCGGAACAAGCCCGCGTTATCGGGTTTGAGTTCGTTGACCTTTTGATAGCAGCGAATCGCATCGTCGTACGATCCCTTCTGACCCAGAGCATCACCGAGTCCGCGATGTGCCGCAACCAATTCGGGTTTGATGTTGAGAGCTTTCTGATAGCTAGCGATCGCCTCGTCCGGATGACCCTGTTTGAGGTGAATCGCTCCGAGTTTGACGTAGTAGCGGGTGGTTGCTTCGGGTTTGGTTTCTTGGTGGATGGCCAAAGCGCGCTCGAAGCAGGTAGCTGCTTCATCTAAGTTGCCTTTCTTTTGCAGCAAATCACCGAGTTGAGTCTGAAATTTTGCCGAAGTCGGCTTGAGTTCGACGAGTTTGCGATAGGCTTCGATCTCGTCGTCGGTACGATCCTGTTCGCTGAGGGTTTTGGCAACGTTGAGATAGAGCCGGAACGGCTGTTCGGGGTTGAGAGCAATTGCGCTCTTATATGCTGAGATGGAACCATCAACGTCCCCCGTTTCCTTGAGGGCGTTCCCCAGCTTTTGGTAGATCGATGCATTGTCCGAACGGAGGGCAACGAGCTTCTGGTAAGTACTTGCCGCTTGCTCCCAATTTTCTTGGGTTTCGTAGATATCGGCCATCTGGCGCAATGCGACGGCGTTTTTGGGAATTGCTTTGAGAACTTGTTCGTAGAGAGAAAGAGCTTCATCGAGTTTCCCTTCCTCTTTAAACCGATTGGCACTGCTGAGATTTTCTTGAGCGATCTCAACTTTTTTGGATGTTGGCATTTTGGAGCAGCCTCCTTGTAAAACCTATATTTTGTTCTAGCACAAGAATTCAGATTTAGGGTGTCGGTGAGAGTAAAGTAAAGGTCAAGAAAATAATAGGGAAATATGAAGAAGCCCGACAGAGCAGAATGCTGATTCGACATTGTGCCTCAAACATCCAAACATTCTTCGACGCTTACTTCACCGCGCACAATACCCCAAACCGAACCAATCCACTGGCGTACCCATCGCGCATCAGTCCCATCGAGAGTGCCCCTTGGATGGTGTCCCAACCGGCCATCAGCACACCGAAAACCGCTGTCGGGTTCAAAGCCGACTCGATGACATCGTTCCAAAATGGGGCCACGGCTTTCGACCAGTCGGCCGTCTGAATGTTTTGAAACTCGATCTCGCGGGCGATCGCCTCGTATTCGGGCAGGGAAATCACGTAGGGCAAGTGATAAACTCGATAGATATCTGCTAGATGCTGCCGTTCTGCGGCGGTTAGCGGTCCTGCCGGTGCATCTGTCGGGCGGTGGCACCAAGTTGCCAGGATGAGAGTTCCTCCGGGCTTGAGCAATCGGTAGCACTCGCGCAAAAACCCCGCCTTATCGGGCATATGTTCGCCACTTTCGAGCGACCACACCAGATCGAAAGACTCATCGGCAAAGGGGACGTTTAAGGCATCAGCGACGAGAAACCCCGCCTCTCCAGCTATTCGAGCTTCTGCGGCGCGTTCGGTCGCCCGATTGGCTTGAACCGGAGAAAGGGTAATGCCGATAGCTTTAGTGGAAAATTTTTCGGCTAAATAAAGCGTGCTACCGCCGATGCCACAGCCGATATCGAGGATTTGCTGGCCCGGTCGGTCGGTTCGGAGGCTAAAGTTTTCCCCTTGACAAGTTTGCGTCCAGCGAAGCAATTCTTCGATCGTATCGATTTGTGCTTGTCGCCGTTCCTTGGGTCTGTTGCCTTCGGGCCCGTAGTACCCGTGGTGCATATGTTCTCCCCACATTTCCTCCCACAGGTTGCTAGAAGTATCGTAAAATTGGCGAATGCGATCGTAAAGGTTTGAAGTCATCAGCAAACCGCATGGGTGCGGAGGAAACTTTGGATTCAACTTAGCGTAACATTTCCCGTTCGAGTGAAAAATAACAGCAGCGATGTCGAACTTCGATCGAGCTTTTTTCGACTAGCATGTTTTTGTCAATTGTCACAACCGAACGGATCGTATACTCGATCGCTCAATTGGCAATCGAATTTTTATTGCCATTCAATCGCCACGTCGCCGACCCGATAACTCACAACATAAAATGACCGTTTCTCGAACGATTTGTCTGGGATTTCTTGGAGTAATTGCGATCGGCACGATCTTGCTGATGATGCCCTTTTCTCTGAGTAGCGGAACTTGGAACGATCCGATTACTGCTCTGTTTACAGCGACTTCGGCCACTTGCGTGACAGGTTTAATTGTCGTCGATACGGGTAGTTACTATTCTTTTTGGGGACAATTTTTCATCTTATCCATGATTCAGGTTGGCGGATTGGGTTACATGACGGCCACCACGTTTTTACTCATTCTTCTGGGTCGAAGATTTAAGCTCAAATATAAAGTGGCTCTGCAACAAGCACTCGATACGGCCGGGTTGTCGAATGTCGGTCAATTGTTGCGATCGATTATTGCCACAACCCTACTCGTCGAACTCACTGGCGTTTTTTTATTAATGTTAGTGTTCGCGCGCGATTTGGGATTTAAAGTCGGAGTTTGGCAATCTATTTTTCACAGTATTAGTGCTTTTAATAATGCTGGATTTAGTTTGTTTGCCGATAGTTTAATGGGCTATGCAACCTCTCCAGTGATTAATTTAGTTATTCCCGCACTGGTCATTTTCGGGGGCATTGGCTATCAAGTGATTCTAGAAGCCTATCTTTGGTTGCGAGGTAAGATTTCTCGCAGTGCCGAGCGTTTTTGTTTTTCCCTCCACTTTAAAATTGTTACCAGCACGAATAATTTTTTATTAGTTCTAGGAACGCTCATTTACTTTTTTGCCGAATATCACAATCCTCTCACTCTGGCATCTTTCAACTTTCAAGGACAACTGATGGCTGCATGGTTTCAGTCAGTGATTACTCGAACGGCCGGTTTTAATAGTATCGACCTCGGTCAGATGACAAATGCGGCTTTATTTGCCATGATGATTTTGATGTTAATTGGTGCGAGTCCGGGGAGTACGGGAGGAGGGTTAAAAACGACGACAGTTCGCGTTTTATTCAACTGCACGCAAGCGGTTTTACAAGGACGAGAAGATGTTAATATCGGTCGCCGTCAAATTCCCGTAGAATTGATTTTAAAAGCCGTCAGTGTGGTCGTAGGGTCGTTACTCACCATTGCGATCGCCACTGCTCTAATTAGTATTACCGATCCGGGTTTAGAGTTTATTAGCGTCTCTTTTGAAGTGATTTCGGCCTTTGCAACGGTGGGTTTATCCATCGGAATTACCTCTAAACTTTCGATATTGGGAAAATTAGCGATCGTGCTGATTATGTATATCGGTCGGGTGGGAATTTTGCTATTGATGTCTGCCATTTTGGGAGATCCAACTCCCAGCGCAGTAGACTATCCTGAAGAAGAGTTGTTAGTCGGTTAATTCTTGAGTTTTAATGAATGAATTCAAAACATTTTATTATGAGAGAATAAGAGATCGACTCAACTACGATCCTAACTTTAAAAGAAAGTCGATCGGTTGAATGTGATGGGTCAGATAGAATTATCGATGAGGTATCGAGTGTGAATTTAGGGTCTCTGAGTTTTTTCCAAAGTTTGCGATCGGATAACCGACAATTTGTCGTAATTGGATTGGGACGTTTCGGGCGATCGGTTTGCTCGACGTTACACGGCTTACATTACGACGTACTCGCAGTCGATTGCGATGAAAACTTAGTGAATAAAGCCGTCAACGACCAAATTGCCGCCCACGCGATTCGACTCGATACCACCGACCCTTTAGCTTTAAAAGAAGCAGGCATTTTTGACTTCGATACGGCGATCGTAGCGATCGGGAATTACCTGGCCCAAAGTATTATCACCACGTTGAATTTGAAAGAAGGGGGAGTCGAACACGTCGTCGCTAAAGCCTCTTCGGAAATTCATATGAAACTCCTGAATAAAGTTGGGGCAGATCACGTCGTTTTCCCCGAACGAGAGATGGGATACGAACTCGCGCGATCGCTCACCCGTCCGCGTATGCTCGATCGCTTTGAACTCGATCCCCTCCACAGCATCGTCGAAGTGATTATTCCCGATAAATTTGTCGGCAAAACTCTCGCCGAACTAGAACTGCGCAATCGCTATGGTTTGAATGTCCTCGCCGTCAGTCAAAACAATAAATTTACGATCAATCCCAATCCGAAACAACGCTTGCAAAAAGGGACGGCAATGGTCGTCATTGGGGAAAATAAAGAGATCGATCGCCTGCCGATTTAAGCTAAAGGAAGGCGAGATAGAACGGTATGAGAGGGAAGTTGGAGTGTAAGTATTCAGCACTCAGCTATCAGCAAAAGCACGATCGCATTCGTTGAAGTGCGGGTTTTCCCAACGAATAGAATCCCGAATCTTCGATCGGCTTTTCCGTTGAAAGTTCAGCTTTTGAATCAAACATCGTCAGTATTCGTAATCGTTCTTTCACCTGAAATGAAGTATCGCGCGGCTTCGACAAGCGAAATAGTCAGCTCTTGGGACCCCGTTGAAGCTGACGGCCGATCGCGCTCATGCTTACGCTGCAAGGGGGGGGATTCTACCCAAAACCCAATCAAGCCGATCGAATCGAGCTAATTTGTTGGATAATGAGCCTTGAGCTGGTCCACTTACCACAGTCTCAGGCGTTTAGATAAGTCTTTGGTTGGGTGTCGTCACTTCCACCCAACAATATCGACTCACCCAGATCGAGTTGACAATCTAAATTATCTCCAAGATAGCGATCGAGGCACTAAATTTAGCCCAAAAACGTCTACATTCAATCGGTCGTGCGATTTTCACCCAGCATCTCGATTCTAAGTTTAGATTCGAGCGACTTTAGCCCTTGTCAGGTTGTTTTCGCGTCCGTGGGGACGAGATTTTCTCTACGGTCGTCGCGGTCGATTCCTCTGACTCGTGCCATATCCCTTGCATATACCAATCGTGCTATCTCCCAAATTCATTGCTTTTTCTGGAGCTGCTTCCACCTGCCTTGCCATCCTGTCACCGGCGATCGCCCTTGCCCAATCCATCATTCCCGACGACAGTACCAACACTCTGGTTAATCCACACGGCGATCGCTTAGATATCCAAGGTGGGGTCACGTCGGAGGATGGTGCCAACCTCTTCCACAGTTTTGAAGAGTTCGGTCTCGATGCCAGCCAAACCGCCAACTTCCAATCCCTTCCAGACATTCAAAATATTTTTGGACGGGTGAATGGAGGCAATCCGTCTTTAATTGATGGCTTAATCCAGGTGACGGGGGGAAATTCCAACCTCTATTTAATGAACCCTGCCGGAATTATCTTCGGCGAAAACGCCCAACTCAACGTTCCCGCTGACTTTACCGCCACGACCGCCACGGGAATCGGTTTCGAGGGGGGATGGTTCGAGGCCTTCGGCAGCAACGATTACGCCGCATTAGTCGGAACCCCCAATGCTTTCAACTTTGCCAACGTCAGCCCTGGAAGCATCATCAATTACGGAAGTTTAGCTGTCGGGGCCGGAGCAAATCTGAGCTTGTTCGCTGGAACGGTGATGAGTCCGGGGACGCTGCAATCCCAAGGCGGTCGGGTGTCGGTGGTCGCCGTACCGGGGGAGAATTTGCTGCGTTTGAGCGTCATCGGTAATGTCCTCAACTTAGAAGTTTCACCGACTGATTCTGCTTTTAACCCCCGATCGCTGCCGGAATTGCTCACCCTGGGAAAATCGATCGCCCATGCCGATACCGTGGAAATGAATGCTGATGGGACAGTCGCCCTCAAAGGGTCTGGATTGCGGGTGGAAGGGGGGGATTTGGTCGCCGGATCGATTATTTCCGAGGGGGGCGATATCTTCCTCAACAGTGGGGGTGATATCGTCACGGGACCCCTCGATTCGTCTGCCAACACGGGGGATGGCAGTTCGATCGTCTTACAAACTCAAGGAGATGGCGGTTCGATCCGCGTGGAAGCCCAAGGGGATATCACGACGGGGGATGTGACGGCATCGAGCGATCTGGGTGACGCGGGAACGATCGAGTTATCGAGTCAGACAGGGCAAATCGAGACGGGCAATATTGATGCTACTTCAACGCAGGGCGATGCTGGCTTGATTGTTATGGAAGCCCAAGGAGATGTAACGACAGGGGATTTGGATGGTGCTGCCATCGCTCTGGGCAGCGAGATGGGGGACATTACATATGGGGAAGTTGATGAGTCGCTATTGACTCTCCATCTAGATTTCAAGATGAATGCAGCAGGAGAGCCTCCAGTGAGTCCGGCTCCTGCCGAATCCCCGGTGGCTTTAGATCTGCCGACGACCATCGCCGTGGATTTTGCGAGTGACGATCGCCTCGAATTCGGCAGTTTCAATCCCAAAGTTGCAGAGGATCTGCCCAGACTGACCGAAGAAGCGGGTGCTTGTTTGCTGACCTTTGGCTTGATGGGAACCGAATCGGGAATCGCCTTGACGGAAACCCCAACCGATCGCGCCGAGGCAATCGCCTGCTATCAAACCAACCTCGAACTGGCCCGAACCAGCGGCGATCGGTCCCGCGAGCAGTACACCCTCTACAACCTGGCGACCTCCTACTACGCCCTGGGCAACTACGCTCTGGCTCTGGAATACCACCAGCAGCGTTTGCAGGTCGGGCGATCGCTCGAGGATTTGCGCGTGCAAGGGGAAGCTCTGCAAGGATTGGGGGATACGTACGGGGCCATCGGTCAATTCGATCGGGCACTCGAAGCCTATCAAAGCGGCTTAGAAATTGCTCGCACGCTCGAATCGGTGTCCCTCAAAGGGGAAATATTGCGAGACCTCGCACGGGTTCACTACGCCCGCCACGACTACGATGCAGCCTTGGAACTGCAACAGCAGAGTTTGACTTTTGCCCTGCAAGAAGCCGAGTCTCCCGAAGAACAACGCCGCCAGCAAGTAGCCGCGAGTATTGCCCTCAACGATTTAGGATTGACCCACTACAAACTCACCGATTACGAAACGGCGATCGACTTGCTCGAACAAAGCCTCACTCTCGCCCGAGAACTAGGAGAACGCACCATAGAAGGACGAGCGCTGGAAAATTTGGGACTGACGCACTACGCCCGCCAAGAGTACCAGATGGCGAGCGACTACCACCAACAAAGCCTGACAATCGCCCGAGAAACCGACGATCGTCACGCCATCGCCCGCGCCCTGAGCAACTTAGGATCGGCCCTTTATCGAGCCGGACGATCTGAGGAAGCAGTTACCGTACTCCTCGAGGCGATCGAAACCTGGGAATCCCTGCGGCAGAATTTAGGCGATCTCGATCGGGTGGCTATTTTTGAAACGCACGAAACCACCTACAGCACCTTACAAGAGCATTTGGTTGCCCAAAATCAATTTCATACCGCCCTCGAAATCAGCGAACGCGGTCGAGCGCGGGCATTCGTGGAGTTGCTCTCTGGCCGCCAAAAAGCACAAGTCGGGATCGATCGAGTCAATTCGCCGGATCTCGAAAACATTCGCCAAATCGCGCGCGAACAAAACTCCACCCTCGTCTCCTACTATCTGATGGAGGAAGTGGTCGAAATTGAGGGCACGCGCCAGCTTCGGGATAAAGAACTGTATATCTGGGTCGTCCAACCCTCCGGAGAGATTGCATTTCGCCGCAGCAATTTGAACTCTTTAGTAACCGAGGGTCGTTCTTTAGAACAATTGGTACTCGACGCTCGCTGCTTTCGCGCCGGGTGTCGGCGACGCAAGCGCAACGCCCCGCAAAATCAAAATCCCCCGGAAAATGCCGTTCGAGATCGCCTGCTCGATCCCGACTTACAGCAACTTTACCAACTAACGATCGCTCCGATTGCCGATTTGCTGCCCCGAGACGAGCGATCGCGCATCACGTTTATTCCCCATAGTTCGCTATTTTTAATGCCCCTGCCGGCCTTGCAAGATCCCACCGGGCGCTATCTGGTCGAGAAACATACCATTTCCACGGCTCCCTCGATCCAGGTACTCTCCCTGACTCACCGACAACAGCAGCGCAACGCACGGCGCAATTTAGAAGACGTACTGGTGGTGGGGAATCCGACGATGCCAGCCGTCGTATTTCAAGCAGGAGAAGACCCGGCAAGGCTCGCGGCCCTTCCCGGTGCGGAAGAAGAAGCTTTTGCCATCGCCGACTTATTAGGGGCAGACGTACTGACGGGGGATGCTGCCACCGAAGATGCGATCGTCGCTCGAATGTCGCGATCGCGGATCATCCATTTAGCCACCCACGGATTGCTCGACGATTTCGAGGGAGCAGGGTTGCCAGGGGCGATCGCCACCGCCCCTTCCGCGCTCGAAGATGGTTTGCTCGCATCGGGGGAAATTTTCGATCTGGATTTGAGTGCCGAATTAGTCGTCCTCAGCGGTTGCCATACCGGGCAAGGACGCTTATCCGAAGATGGCGTGGTGGGTCTGTCGCGATCGTTCATGGCTGCGGGCGTTCCCAGTTTGGTCGTCTCCCTGTGGGCCGTTCCCGATCGTTCTACCTCAGATTTAATGGTCGAGTTTTACCGCCAGCTCGGCAATACCCCCGATAAAGCCCAGGCATTGCGTCAAGCCATGCTCGCGACTTTAGAGACGTACTCCAATCCCCACCATTGGGCAGCTTTTACCCTCGTGGGCGAATCTTGAGATGGGGCGATGTGGCATGGGTAACAAGTTAAGATTGAAAGCCAGTAGTCTTCAGCGATGTCCGCTCTCAACGCGGGCGGTCGCCATACCACTTTCCCATCTCTTCCCCATCCGATCGCATTCGTTCGCGCAAGTCCCACGGCAACAGCACTTCTACTTTTTGATGGAAATTGCGATTTTAATCGGATTGCAAGCTTCGGGGAAATCGACATTCTGCCGAGAGCATTTTTTCGAGACTCATATCCGCATCAATTTGGATATGTTGAAAACTCGCCATCGCGAGCAGCTTTTATTCCAAGCTTGTCTGGATGCCAAACAATCGATTGTTGTCGATAATACCAATCCCACCGTTAAAGAGCGCGCTCGATACATTCTCCCAGCTTGCGAGAAAAAATTTGAAATCGTCGGCTACTATTTTCCGTCGGATGTATCGCAATGCCTGAAACGAAATGCAAAACGTTCTCCCGATCGCATCGTCCCCAGAGTGGGAATCTTTGCCACGGCGAAAAAACTAATTTTACCCAGTGAGAAGGAAGGATTCGATCGATTGTATGCAGTGCAAATCAAATCGACTTCAAACTCTCGCGATCGCTTATTTGAAATCCAACCCTGGACGCAATAAATCCTAAATTCAAAACCTATTGCATTCGATCGATCGTGCGATACTGAATTGCCTCGGCAACGTGGGCGGGTTTGAGGGGTTCGTCTCCTGCCAAATCGGCAATGGTGCGCGCCACTTTCAAAATGCGATCGGTGGCCCGCGCCGAGAGTCCTAACTTGCGAATCGCTCCTTCGAGGAGATTGCGGCTTGCATCGTCGAGTTGGCACCACTGACGCAGGTGTTGGCTTTGCATTTGGGCGTTGCAGCAAATCGTTGTCTCTTGGAATCGAGAGGTAGCACGATCGCGTCCGGCCTGCACTCGGTCTCGGACGGGTTGCGAGGCTTCTCCCGTCGGCTGGCGAGTAATCTCCTCCGGCTTCAAGCGATTCACCGCCACCTGCAAATCGATCCGATCCATCAGCGGCCCCGATAGTTTTGCCCAATATTGCTCCCGATGGCGCGCAGAGCAGGTACAAGGTTGAATCGGGTCGCCAAAATAGCCGCAGGGACAGGGATTGGTGCTGGCAACCAACGTAAATTGTGCCGGAAAGCTCACCGATTGCCGAGTGCGGGAAATGGTGACGTAGCCGTCTTCGAGGGGTTGGCGGAGAAATTCGAGTACGTCTCGCTTGAACTCTGTCAACTCATCGAGAAACAAGACTCCTCGGTGGGCCAGGGAGATTTCCCCCGGTCTCGGATAGCTGCCGCCTCCCACCAGAGATGGTCCCGATGCCGAATGATGGGGACTGCGAAACGGGCGATCGCTCACCAGTTGTCCCTTATCTCGTAACAACCCCGCCACCGAATGAATTTGAGTCACATCTAGGGCTTCATCGAAGGTCAGAGGGGGAAGAATACCCGGTAAACGCCGTGCCAGCATGGTTTTTCCACTGCCGGGAGGTCCGACGAAAATACAATTATGCCCCCCGGCTGCGGCAATTTCTAGGGCGCGTCGGGCGTGATTTTGTCCTTTCACGTCCTTTAAATCCAACCCCAAAGCGCGATCGCCCCGTAACTCCTGGTGGGCATCGATGGCGACAGCTTCGTACTTTTCGGGGTCGTTGAGAAAATCCGCTACTTCCCAAATACTCTGCAATCCGTAGACCGATAGCCCTTCGACCACCGCTGCTTCGCGAACGTTGCCGGCCGGAACGACTAATCCCGCCATTCCCATTTGTCGGGCCGCCGCAGCGATAGGTAGCACCCCCGTCACCGGACGCAGCGCCCCATCGAGGGAAACTTCCCCTAAAAAGAGATGATCGCCCAGAAGCTGGGGGTTGACCTGTTCTGAAGCGGTGAGAATGCCGACGCTGATGGGGAGATCGAAGCTCGGACCCTCCTTCCTCAAATCTGCTGGCGTGAGGTTGATGACGTTGCGCTTGAGGGGGAACATATACCCGGAGTTTTTCAGCGCCGCCTTCACTCGTTCTTTGGATTCCTGAACGGCTGCATCGGGCAGTCCCACCACCACAATTCCGGGCAAACCGCCAGATACATCAACTTCCACCCCGACTTTGACCGCATCGATTCCTACTAGGGATGCACTCCAAACTCTTGCCAGCACAGACTTTTTCCTTATCGCGATCGACTCTTAACCCCACCATAGCCCAGGGCTGGGGGAGGTGAGGGAGATGGGGGAGAGGGAAAGACGCGGTGACGCGGTGAGGGAAGAAATGGGGGAAACGGGGGAAATGGGAGAAACGGGGATAAGGGAATATTTGACGTTCATCATTCATCATTTTTCCGAATTCCGAATTCCGCGCTTCCGAACTCCAAACCCCCGAGAGCTAGCGAAGCCCCATCACTCTTGCTCGCAGGCTCCAATACTCACCCAAGTACTCGAGCCGTCTTCCCAGTGTTCTTTCTTCCAGATGGGAGCGTTGTGTTTGAGGGTATCGATCGCATAACGGCAGGCTTCAAAGGCTTCGCTGCGGTGGGGACAGCCAACGGCAACCAGGACGCTAATCTCGCCGATTTTCAACCGTCCGGTACGATGGTGGATGGCAACTCGCCGCACGTCGGGCCACCGAGAGCGAATTTGCGCGGCAATTTGACGGAAGATTTCGACGGCCATCGGTTCGTAGGCTTGATATTCTAAAAACGCTACGGCTCTGCCTTCGGTATTATCGCGCACCATACCGCTCATCATCACCACGGCTCCGTTTCCGGGATCGTCGGCTTCGGCATATACCTCTTCGATCGAAAGGGGCGCAAAACTAATTTTTAAGCTGTCGTGGGTTTGATTTTGGGAGAGAAATTGAGGAGAAATAGTCATCCGATCGATTTGCAATTTTTGGCGTTACCAGTTTGTTTTTCGGGTTTCATTTATTTTAGAGAATTCGATCGCAAATGTAATCGATTGTTTGGTTCGATCTCTCTCTCAAAAAGTAGGTAAGCATTCAGCACGAGATCGATCGGCGAGTCCGTTGTAATTTCCGCGTTTGAGGTTCGCAACAAGCTGACGGCTGAATGCTTGCGAAAATAGATTTTAAGAAACCACAAAGACACGAAGAACACAAAGGAATCAAAGGCACAATTGTTTAATCCCGATCGTCCCTCTTTTTCCGCGACTAAACGACAACTCCCGAATGTCCTTCAATTTCGTCAGATTCGATCGGTTGAAACTGCCCTTCTAAATATTTGGCGAGAAATTCTTCGGCGATCGCATAGAAATGCAATCGATTCGCCGGACGGGCAAATCCGTGACCTTCATCGGCATACAGAACGTACTCGACGGGTTTGTCGGCTTGGCGCATGGCTTCGACAATTTGCTCGCTCTCGGCTTGTTTGACGCGGGGGTCGTTTGCCCCTTGGCCGATGAGCAGGGGTTTGGTGATTTTGTCGGCAAAAAAGAGGGGCGATCGAGATTTTAAAAACTCTTCTTCGGTGGTGAAATCTCCCATACGACGGGCAAACAACGCCCGCAACGGTTCCCAATAGGGCGGGATACTTTCCATCAAGGTTATCAAATTACTCGGACCGACAATATCCACGCCGCAGACGAAAACATCCGGGGTAAATGTCAATCCCACCAGGGTAGCGTAACCGCCGTAGGACCCCCCCATAATCGCAATTTTGGTGCGATCGGCAATGCCTTTGTCCACCAACCAATCGACCCCATCGAGCAAATCATCGTGCATTTTTCCGGCCCACTCGCGGTTGCCAGCATTCAAAAACGCTTTCCCGTATCCCGTCGAACCCCGGAAGTTGACTTGCAAGACAGCGTAGCCTCGATTTGCCAGCCACTGAACGATCGGGCGGTAGCCCCAAGTATCCCGCGCCCAGGGACCGCCGTGGACGAGCAGAACTGATGCTAGGGGTACTTCTCCCCCCATGGGTAAGGTGAGGTAGCCGTGAAGGGTGAGGCCATCTCGTGCCGGGTAGGAAATCGGCTGCATGGGAACTAGGGGTAAGTCCTCGAGTTCGGGGCGATCGCTAAACAGGAGGGTGGCGGTTTTCGAGGAGCGATCGTAAGTATAGTAGTACGTCGGGCCGTCATCGGTGAGGTAGGAGACCAGCCAGGTGGTCTCTTCTAAGTCGCGACTGACTAGACGCATCTCCCCCCGGCGAACTTTGGCTAAAACCGCGAAATCTGCGGTCAGACTTTCATCGAGAATCTGCC